>NZ_JBFRGD010000012.1:0-220157 GCF_052115165.1 Paenibacillus sp. 2TAB23 | reverse complement strand
CCGTTACGTAAGCCGTACCGCCTGTTGCCGTAAGCAGGTCCGTTTTGGAAACTGTTACTTCCGTTGCGCCTTCTGCTACCGTTGCAGTCTCAAGTACCGTGCCGCCTGTTGCTACGCCGTATACGTTCACGATGTCGCCTTCTGCTAGGCCTGTTACTTTTACCGTATCTGCACCGCCTGTTGGGCTGTTTGTTATGGTAATCGTCGCTGCTGCCGGCGCTGCACTAATTTCAGCATCATACGCTTTTGTCGTTCTCGTGCTGACTAGCTTGTCCACGCTCTTTACGCCGACATATACGCTGCTTGCTGTTGCGCCTAACTGTTCTATCGTAACCGTCGCTGACGTTGCACCTTCGGCCACCGTTGCTGTTCCGATTGCTGTTCCGCCTGTCGCTGCTTTATACACGCTCACAACGTCGCCTTCGATAAGACCTGTAACGACCACTGTATCGTTCACGCCTACTTTGTTGTTCAATACTGTAATATTCGCTGCTGCTGGCGCTAGCGATACGGTTTCCGTTACGTATACTTTCGAGGTACGAGTACTCTCCAGCTTGTTCACTTTCGTTACCGTTACGTAAGCCGTACCGCCTGTTGACGTGAGCAAATCTGATTTTGAGACCGTTACTTCAGTAGCGCCTTCTGCTACTGTTCCTGTTTCTAAGACTGTCCCGCCTGTCGCAACGCCGTAAACGTTCACGATGTCGCCTTCTGCTAAGCCTGTTACTTTTACCGTATCCGCACTTCCTGTTGGACCATTCGTTATCGTTACGTTAGCCGCGACTGGTGCTACGCTGATTTCAGCATCATAAGCTTTAAGCGTTCTTGCACTCTCCAGCTTATCTACGTTTTTCACGCTCACATACACACTGCTAGCTGTTGCGCCAAGCTGATCAATCGTTACCGTTGCTGATGTTGCTCCTTCAGCTACTGTAGCTGTTCCGATTGCCGTTCCGCCTGTTGCTGCTTTGTAGACATTAACTATATCGCCCTCTACAAGACCTGTTACTACTACTTTATCTTGAACTCCAGACTTATTATTAGCTACATTAATGGTGCTGGCAGCTATTATAGTGGATATTGGCTCACTGATATACGTTTTTGATGTGCGTGTACTCTCTAGCTTATTTAGCTTTGTCACTGAAACCTGTGCTGTTCCGCCTGTAGCAGTAAGCAAATCTACTTTGGAAACGGTAACCTCTGTTGCGCCCTCCGCAACAGTTGCGCTTTCAATTACGCTACCATAGACAGTTACAATATCGCCTGCAGTAAGCCCGACTACTTTAACAGTATCAGCACTTCCTGTTTTTTCATTGTTAACCGTGATATTAGCTGCAACCGGAGCTATGGATGTCTCCGAATCATATGCTTTAAATACGCGAGTGCTTTCCGAATCCGCACCACTCGTAACTGTTACGTAAATGCTTCCGACTCCGCTGCCGAGTTGATCAATTTCCACTAATGCTTCAGTTGCATCAACGGCAACGGTTGCTGTTCCCATAAGCGTGCCGGATGTTGCAGCATTGTAGACCTTTACAATATCGCCTGCTAACAGGCCTGTTACTTTTACCGTATCTTTAACTCCTGCTTTATTATTAGCAACAGAGATAGAAGCGGCTACAGGAGAAGTTGAAGCTGCTGCATACCCAATGGCTGGGCTTATTGCGGATAAAAGCAATGTTGCGCTTATTATTCCTGTTGCAAGTCTAACAGAATTAGCTTTTGCTCTAGGTTGTACTTTTGACTTTGGCTTCAATTTCATCGGCTTTGCCTCCACAATAGATCTAGTAGTATACTACTATTACTATCGGAAATAGCTTTCATATTATTTAGGTATTTTTTCAGCCTGATACCTCATTCACAAAGTATTAATATTATAGTTGTAGAATGGGTATGCGGCTGTAGTTCAAATAAACCCCAGTAGTTCAAAGAAAAGACTTAATGAAAACTATAAAGTACATAGTAATAACCAATAAGCTATAATTAATATTTAATGATAATCAAGATAGTTCTTTGGAACTACCCCCTTCATAAGCTTCCTCTTGTTTATAACTTAATGCTCTGTAATTTAACGATCTCCATAATTAGCAAAATCTATATTCAGTCTACATAAAACCTACTTATTAAAAATATGTGGATGTTATGCAGCTACAGGACCGAAGCGTTCATGAACTCAGCCAAAAGACCGTAAACATCTACCTTCCCTTTATCTCGGGACCAGCAAGATCTAAGTGCTCCTCGAAGCGCATGACGCTCATACCGTGGTTTTCAGACGAAAAAAAGAGCTGCTTCCACGAGATGGAAAGCGGCTCTTTGTACATTCATTGTGCAGCTATACGATCACTTTGCCAAAAGCCTGAATGATATCCGCTCGGAAGGAAGTTCCAGCCAGCTTCCGAATTTCCTCGTAAGCCTCCCGCTTAGACATCGCTTGGCGATAGGATCTTGGCGTTGTCATGGCCAAAAAGACTTCCACTACGCCGAGCATTTGCGATAGCAGCGGTATCTGATCCTCTTTCAGACAATAAGGGTATCCGGTACCGTCAATCTTCTCATGGTGATAGAGGAACACGTTTTGCACTTCCAGAAATCCTGGGATGCCCTCGCATAGCTCCTTCGCCATATAGCAATGCTCCTGCACCACTTCAAGCTCAAATTCCGACAGCTTTCCTTCCTTTTCGAACATGTAATCGGGGAGCTTGACCCGGCTTACGAAATGCAGCAGCGACAATAGCTCGATCTCCCAATCCTTCGTCTGAGTGCCGCCGCACTCCATCCACAGCCCCTTCAGCAGCAGGCTCATTTCGCTTATTTCTTTGCGTGAGGTTTGCGTTTTGCGCTCCCCGACGGGTACGAAGCATTGCAGCATATGAATGATTTGCTGCTTCTGCTGCTGCAAAGCACGCACTTCAAGCTGCTTTGCCTGCTGATGGCGCGCAATAACGACAATGCCCCCAAGCAATACGCTCCCAAGCGCAAGCAAGATTCGCATAAAGGCAGATTGCACAGTCGTATCCGCCTCTCCGCCCATGCCAGTCGTCCCGGCAACCGTATAAACAACGAAATACGCAAAAAAGAAAATACATGAGTAAGCGTACTCTCTATAAGTCGTAAGCAAGCTGCTCATGACCGGAATAAAAAAAACAATGGCCCATATTTGTCTAAACAGCATCGGGTAATAAAGAGAAAGAGCAAGCATGATCAGATATAAAAATAAAACGACAACAAGCTTTATGTATTTGCTGTCCCCAAACCATTTTTTCTGATAATCGAACATTCCCCATGCGAGGATGGCGATGGTCATCGCAGCCATGACAAATGTTAAAGACATATTGCTTCTGCTAAATGCAGCATCCACGATCGCCAACAAGGCGATCATAGACGTCATACAGCCAATCAAGATCAGAATCATATGATGGATAGGCATGGAAAGCAGTTTATTGTATTTCATGGATCTCCCTCCTGATTTCCATGAAATCAACGTTCTCTTTGGACTGGAAGACACTCGCCCCATTCATGACTTGCTGTATGGCGTGCAATATGTGCTCAGGGTCCGTATCCTTCATTAAATAACCGTCAATCCCGGCCTTAAAGGCAAGGTAGATGTCTTCACAATCGTCAAAGGCCGTTAACACGACGATTTTTATATGCGGTATTTTGTTTTTCAGCCGTTTGGCACCCTCAATAATGGAGACACCAGGCATCTTCAGGTCTGTAAGCAGGAGATCGGGAAGCAGCTCCTCAGAAACCTCAACCGCTTCATTCCCATTCGAGGCTTCCCCTACAATGCCATAAATATCGCTGCTTTTAAGCAGCATGCGGAGACCTAGCCTTGCATAGGGCCGATCATCTGCAATCACTACCTTATACATAAGCCAAGCTCCTCTCACGCGGAATAGCCGCCATTATGGTTGTTCCCATCGTTCCGTCAGAACGAATGGATATCGACCCGTTCAACGCTTTTATCCGATTCGTCATGCCATTAATCCCCAATTTGCCTCCCTGAGCTGCCTCACTGTCATTCATAATGCCTTGCCCATCGTCTTTAATCATGATGTTCCATTGAACGCTCGTTACTTCAACCTTCACATGAATCATCGTTGCTTTTGCATGCTTTATGACATTATTGGCTGCCTCTTCAATGAAATGGTAGATGGTCTCTTCGATTTCAACTCTCTCTTGAGCAATCCAGCCTACGTTCTCGTAATCAAGCCTCACGCCAGTATGATCCGTAATTCGGTGAAGCATCCTTTCAATGGCATCATGAAGATTGAACCTTCGCTTCTCCCCTTTAAGCTCCGTAATGAATTTACGGATATCACGATGGCTCTCTTTCACCTTTTTTTCCATTTCCGTCAACAAGGACAGCGCTTCGTCCTTCGATTCTCCCTGCAGCACATTTTTCAATTGAAATAGTTGAATGGAATAGAAGAAGAGTTCCTGCGCAATGCCGTCATGAATATTTTGAGCAATGGAGTCTCTCTCCATCGCAATCGCGATATCCTTTATTTCCTTTATTTTTATATTAATGTCATAATATGTTTCAAATTTCATTAAAACGAGCTGAATATACGCTTTTTGCAGCATAGATAACTCTCCCGTATTGGCCTGTACGAGCAACCACCCATATCTGTTTCCGCTCCGGTCTTGCATTGCACGCATATAAAACGAAGTCATCTCTCCTGTCGGCGAGGGCAGCTGAATGTACCCTTTAGAAGAATGATCAGCTATTTGCTCCATGCCATTCGAAAAGTAGGTATGCGTCCAGGTCTGATCCAGCTGGTGTGAACCCGCTCCGCTTATGCATAACCATGCCTTGCGCTTTTCCAAAATCTCTTTTAGAAACTCCTCCACGTATTCAATTGCAGCCTGATAGCTAATTCCATTATGCAAGTGGCTGGAAGAATAGAGCTTCACTAAGGTTCGAATATGGGCATACAGGCGAATGGAGCAATAGTGTACCGTCGCCGCCATACTATAGAAGAGGACGACGTATAGGATATACGCCCCATGTATCGTTAAATAGGCGTTTATGGTGATCCCCTCCAGTAAAGAGAGAAGAATCGGATTAAACAAGAAGAAAAGGAACGTGACCGCGTAATAAGTCTTCCACTTCGTATATGCTTTCAGCATGGCTAAACTTGATAGGCTATAAAAAATGAACGGACCGGTTAGCCCGCCCGTAGACCAGAGAAGATAGATTTGGAAAAGCAGATCCATGCTTATCGCTAACCACGCAAGCCTTTTCAGAGATTTGTTCAAAAAAAACAAGCTGTAGAGCGTTTGAAGGCTGACTGCAGCAAGCACGAGTCCAGCGTCCCCGCTTACGAACTCTCCAGAATGGACCAAAAGACCTATTATCAATGAAAGCCAACGACATCCGATGACAATATATAAACTGGTACGACTATGCAATATCATTATTTACTCCTAGAAACAACAAATTATAGTAGTCAAATAGTCTTACATCATATACAATGGTAATTAGTGTAAAGGTAGGACTAATTAACTAATATCAGTATAGCATAACTTATTTATATATGGAGGTAACCGGCATGATAAATATGATTATCCTCGATGATCATCCACTTGTACGCCAAGGGATACGAATGATTGTATCTATGGAAAATAAAATAAACATTGTCGGAGAGGCATCCAACGCGAAGGAAGCGTTGGTTATCATGGGGCAAACGCACCCTGATCTTGTGCTTGTCGATTTGAACTTGGGTAATGACAATGGTTTGGATTTCATCCAGCACGCTAGAAGTATGGGACATCATTGCAAATATCTCATCTTGACGTCCTCCGCTACAAGCAACGAGCTGCGATTGGCGCAATCGCTCGGTGTCGAAGGCATGTGTCTGAAGGAAGCGCTGCCGGAGGACTTATTATATGCAGTTGATGTCGTAGCAAGAGGGCGTAAATATTATGATCCTGTTTTTATGGACTCTTTAATGGATACTGCTCCTACGACCGGAGAGCTCGCGTTCGCAGAGCTGACCCCCAAGGAGCTTGAAGTTCTTATTTCGCTAGGCAAGGGCCGCTCGAACAAAGAGGTTGCAAGCGATCTATACATAACGGAATTTACAGTCAAAAAGCATGTCAGCCAAATATTAGCCAAGCTGAGCTTAGCTGACCGGACACAAGCGGCCTTATATGCTTTGTCGAAAGGACTCGTTCAGTTTGAGCTCGCCAAATAGATGAGCTTGGTACAATAGGAAGCTCCGCCTATAATACGGCGGAGCTTCTGCTGCTTACAGCTTTAATGGCTTAGCAAGTGTGTGCATCGGCCATAGCGAGAAGGCCGCATAGCCTTTAATGTCACGAATATGAATAGGACCCAGTTCAGGATCCCTGCTGTCCAGGCTTTCTCCGAGCGTACGATTGTCACCCGCGACAAACAGCTCATCCATTCCTATAACAACCTCTTCCATATCTTCAGATTGGCCATAGGTGTAAGACTCCAGCAGCGGCAATCCGTTTACATAGGTCACACCCTCTTCTATGGCAACCTTATCGCCTTCAACTGCTATGACCCTTTTCACAAGGCTATAACCCAGACGATCCTCATTTATAATGACGATATCCCCGTACTTGGGAACGCCAAGAAACAAAGCCAGCTTATTGATAAGCAGAACGTTGCCGCTCTGCAGCGTGGGATTCATGGAATTTCCTGAAACTCTCATTAGCCCGGTCAAGTTGTTAAGCACAACAAATATGATGCCTACAATTAAAAGAAGCCGTACCCAGCTCCATACCCCCTGTTTCTTTTGAGGTACGTTGGCTTTACTGTCCAACACTTCCAGCTCTTCTGCCATTCTCCGATGTCACCGCCTTCAAATTAATATTCGTATACAGCGTCTGTGACGGATTGGGATTCTGAGGGAACGAATGTCAATTGAGGCGGCGCATAACTTCCTGCAAGTGATTGTATAGCTTCCTTCGCACTGTCTACAATAACCTGGATCTTGTCTAGCATTTGCTTACGGTCTTGCTCGTTATTGATGACCACGTTTTCTAAAATCGCTGCTGCATATTGTTCAATTGCCTGAGTATGCACAAGCTTCTGCTCTTCCGTATATGCATCCAGCTGCTTGGATGACGCCTCTAGTCGAAGCTGCAATTCTTCCTTCAACATGGCCTTTTGCTTATCGGTTTCGGACTGGATAGAATGCTCCAAGCTCTCCATAACGATCTCGGTTTTCTTGTTGAACCAGGCTTCGATTGTAGCCCCAAGGTCTACATCTGCATAAGCAATACCCGTTGTCGCTGTGATCGCGACTGTTAAAGAAACAATTCCAGCTGCGATCTTTTTCTTTGACCACAAAGCTTTATGTCTGTTCGTTCTGCTTTTCATATGAACCACTCCTTCCTTTCATGCTCAAAAAAATAACCGGGAAGCCCCTTTCAAGGGCTTCCTGCGGTTTCATTCTACATGGATAGGGAACTACTGGATGCTTAGAACGATTTCATCAAGTTTATCAAGAGCATCTTTTTGAAGAGCTGCACCATTAGCCGCAATTGCTGCTTCTGCATCAGCGACGCCTTTGTTTGTCAAAGTAACAAGTTCTGCTTGAAGAGCAGCGATTTTGTTATTCAAGTTCGTTTGAATTTCAGTAGTTGCCGTTGTGCTCTCACCAGCCAGCAATGCATTCAGCTCGGATTGCGTTTCAGCGATTTCGGCGTTCAAAGCGGCAACGGCTGCGCCTTTAGTAGTAGCTGCTGCATCATTTTGTCTATTCAAGTAAGTGTTTTGGTGGTTTTTAATAGCTGCGTTAAGCTCTTTCTTGTTCGAAACTCCGATAGTATCAATTGCATCGTTTGCGGAAGCATTGGTTGTACCAACAAATGCATCATATTCAGCTGGCATACTGCCTGTAATTGCATCTTGAGCCGTGTTGATTTGTGTTGTATATTCATTCACTTGATCATTGATCGCTTTATTAACGTTTTTGATCTCTGCATTTCCAGCATCTCTGATGTCTCTTTGAGCTTGGCCTTTCAGGTCGCTTACAGCAGCCGCATGAGTTGTTTTGCTAGTCGCATAATAATTTGCGAAGTCTCCGGAAATGGTTGATTTTACAGCTTTAGAAGCCGTTGTGTACCAGCCTTGCAGTTGAGTTCCCGCATTAGTTGCTGCGAATACCGTCCCCATGGAAGCTACCATACCTACTACTACTACTCCTGCTACTACTTTGCTTTTAATCATTTTCATTGTCGTCAATCTCCTCTTTTTTGGTTTATTGGTTTAGACTATCTCATTCTAATTGCTGTCTACCCGAGCTTCGCCGCCGTCTAATTGCTGCGTCAGTTCTTTAATTGTGGCCTCAGCAAGTTGTTCAAGCTCTTCGTTATTCTCGTTAGTCACTGTTCTTATGTAAGGTTCAAACGTCTGTTCCTTGGTGATACGGGCAAGTTCAGAGGCTTTTGCCTCGATTTGGCCGATATAAGCTTGGCTCGACGATTGTATGGTCAGCTTCGACTCTTCAAGACTTACACTCAGCGCATTCGACAGGTCGGCATCGGCCTTATCTGCCAAGTTGCCTGATGCGCTGCTCACGCTCTGTGAAGCTTGCAATAATCCTTCCACGACAACATAATCCAAGATTTCAGCGGTTAGCTGATGCGATCTATCCTTGTACCAATCCTGTACAAGCAAGCTCTCATTGGATTGTGCGTACACGCTGCCGATGGCTAGGAGAGAGGAGATCCCCACCGAAGCAGCAATCCATTTATATCGACTACGTTTCAATGTGGGGCCTCCTTTCGTTTCTCGCTAAAGCAATTATATCGCTTGCGCAAATTCGAAACGTCACCCATCCGTGTGATTTAATTGTCTCCATTAGAGGGGATGCATGGTATACTTTCGTACCAGATCGAAGCAACTCCGATTCCAGGTCCTCCTTCTAGGCCTCCAAGCGCTATCTCTTACTTCATATGAGAACCTACCTGCCGCACAGCTATGGATGGGAAGAAAATGATAAAAAGGACTGCCGAGGTGAAAAAATGTGAATGCTATGCTACAATACTACAATTGCACAGGCATAGATCATAGGGAGGTTTATTGCAGCGCCATGCTTATCATTGGAATCGCCGGCGGCACCGGATCCGGCAAAACAACGGTTGCCCGTTCTGTCATTGATCGTCTTGGATCAGACAAAGTAACATTTATATCCCAGGATAATTATTATAAAAACCCGACGCATCTCAGCTTGGCTGAGCGTGAGCTTATCAATTATGATCATCCGCTTGCATTCGACATCGAGCTGCTCGCAAACGACCTCATGACGCTGAGAGCAGGTCAAATGGCTTTTGCACCCGTTTATGATTTCACCATCCACGGACGATCAGAGGATGAGACAATAGAGCTTAAGCCGAACAAGATCGTTATTCTGGAAGGGCTTCATGTGCTGGCTGAGGAGAGTATCCGCAAAGTGCTCGACATTAAGGTTTTTGTCGATACCGATCCGGATGTACGCATATTGCGCCGGGTATTGCGGGACATCGAGGAGCGTGGAAGGACAATCAAGTCCGTACATGACCAATATTTGAATACAGTGAAACCGATGCATGAAGCGTTTATTGAGCCCTCCAAAAAATATGCGGATATTATCATCCCGGAAGGCGGACACAACGAGGTAGGCATCCAGCTGCTGTCGATACTGACAGAGAAATATTTGACGGACAGCCCGGGTATTCTGGAGTTATAGCTGCTGCGGTCATCTATGGCATCAAAAAAGAGCACCCTCTCGGTGCTCTTTTTAATACTTGCCTATGGAACACTACGGCTTAGCGAATTGAAGCACGGCTATCGCTGCACGTTCTCTTCGGTCTGCATCACCGCTTCTCATCGCCTTTCTTAATATATCCAGCGCCAATGTAATGGTCTCCTGATCGACTGCACATGAGCGTTCCGTATCCGCCGCCTGTCCGAAAGGCTTATCCAGCCAGTGCTCAATCTGCTCCGGCGTTACCTTCCGTTCGAGCATTGAGATGGTTACCTTCCTGTCTACAAAGGACTTCAGCTCCGGATGCAGCTCCGACCTCAGCAAGCTCTTCAGCCAAGTCACGCCTCGCCGATGGCAGAGGCCCGCTTCCTCCTCAGACGGTCTATCTACATAGTAATAGTCGCCTAAATCGCCCATATGAACATGATCGCCATCTGCCAGAAAGAGATAATCCCCATCCTGCATATCGTAAACAAAGGAGCCGATCTCGAGCAGCCGATCCAGCAGCACCGCCCCCTTTTGATCGCAGGCTTGAACCACCTTTTCCTGTCCAGCCTCCTTGCTTAACTGCTCTAAATCCCCTATTCCCGGCCATTCGAAACCTACGTAATGGTCTCTCAAAAATGTAGGGACATGCCGCGCACCGTGAAATTCAGAATTAAGAAGAAAAACATTCATTCGTTGTGCCTCCAATCGTATGCAAGAACCGCACTGATGCTTACTCTTAAATTTTCTTTATTATCCAGTATAGATAGCTGGAAGTAAATATGAGGGCACTCCGCAACGAAAATAAGCAGCTGCAATCTCGTTAGAGAATGAGCCGCTTATCCGAAAAGATCAATCCCGTACCCTATTTAACGTTTTTCTTATTTCGTTTCCTTGACGAGCTCTACTTCCTTCTGAAAAATAACCTTTGCATTTCCCCCGGCTGCATTCAGCCATACCGCTTGAATAATCGCTCTCCCGCTTAATCCTTTATTCGAAAGGGACACCGTTCCGTTCAGCTTTACGTTTACCGCTTGGTCTCCAGATAGCTTAATCCACTTCACGAATGCAGACGGCAGCTCTACCCCTAATACGCTAAGCCTGTATTGATGCTTCGTGCCATTATCGCTAATAGTCACCGTTTCCTGAACCTCGGAACGAATATATGCCATTAGCCAAGCATGCATGGCCGGCTTCTCCTTCTCCAGCGCTTGCTGAAAGCCTAGGGAAACGGCTTGCCACTCAGCCGCCGTAATGCCCAATCCATGAAACCATTCACTTAAGGCATACCGGTCTTTTTGCTGCAATACCTCGGTTAAAGATTGATTGATAAGGGTGCTTGCCGCTTTCTTATTAGCAAACAGTGACGTGATCTCCTTCGGTTTCTTGGCTGCTAGAAGCTCGCGAACAGTTCCCTCGATTCCCTTTGCCTGACTCCCATCGCCGAATAGAAAAACAACCATATCGTTGATATTCACATCTGTAGTGCCGCCGGCTTCCGTCAGGATTGCTAGTGCAGCCTGATATTCGGGATTCGCCAACATGGCCTTAAGCTCTGATGCTTGAGGATCATACTGAAAGGCTCCAGCAGCCTTGAATATTCGGAATAGGCTGGTCTTTAGCTGTACAGCATCAACGGAGGCTGGCAGCTTATCGCTTAATTTATTCCATATCGGATCTATGATGTACTGCATCTCGGTATCATCAAGCCCGGCTATCTCTTCTTGAACAGCGTGTATTTTCTGTGCCGATTGGGAGCCTCCAGCTGCAATAGCCTCATGCAGCCTGTTCATACGCTCCAGCAGGAGCGCCGGGATAACGGGCTCGCTTCCTGTATCGGCGGCCTTCAATGTTATTTCTTTCCGGAAAAGAAGGCTCTCCGATTGTCCATCCGGGCTGATCGCCTTTGCCTGGATGACAGCAGACACCTCCGGCGTATAGGGCGGGATCGTAACGACGCCATCAGGCAGTACCGTCACAGCATTGCTGCCTGATACTTTGGACCATGTCAGAAGCTCGGCAGGGACGGACTTTCCAAGCACAGACAACGCATAGGCATGCTTCAGCCCATCATCGCTAATGATCGCCGTTTCCTGTGCTTCTGAGCGAAAGTAGGCGCTCAGCATGGCACTGGCAGCTGATTCGCTATGTGCAAGCTTATCTTCAAAGCCGCTCAAGACGCTTAGGATATCCTCCGTTGTCACCCCTCTTTGCTTAAGAGCGCTGCCCAAAGCATAAAAATAGGTCGCTTGCTGCCCGTCATCCGATTCGCTAAAGACCGTATCGATTGCCGATCGAAGCTGTTGCTTGCGCTTCTCATCATTATGAAGCAGGGCGATCAAGTCCTGCGGAGATTGTCTTGCAAGAAGTCCCAGCCATTCGCCTTGCACCCCGCCCCTTGCGGCGTCATCGCCGAACAGTAGGATCAGAAGCTGCTCAGCGCCGTTGGAGTAAACCGGGATGATGTTATTAAACAGCAGCTTATAGTCAGCGTTAGTGCGAATGGCATCCAACCGGGCCTCCTGCGGGTCGAAATACAAGCCTGCAGTCTCTTTCAGCAGTTGAAACAGGGCCCGTTTCATTCGGTCCGCTTGTGCTGCCGAGAATCGGATCGCCAGCTTATTCCAAATGGGATCGAGCAGTTGCAAATTTGAATCCACATCAAGAGCCGCCCACTCGTCCTGCAGGCTGCGTACATTTGACAAGTCAGAAGGCGGCCCCTCTGCGAGCGTTCCGTACAACTTGCTCATTCTCGCGAAGAAGGGCTCCTCCGGAAAGTCCGCAAATGAATGCGAATGCCTCATCTCTTCCTCGAGGATTACCTTGTCCGGACCGCCGTATGGATGAAGCAGGTTGACTTGAATAAGCGCTTCTCCGCTGGCTGCAGGGTAAACTAATTGCATGCCCCCCCTAGGAAAGACCAACAGATCAGAGCTTCCCGAAAGCTTGGACCAAACCAGTTGATCAGGCAAAACATAGGATCCGAATACGCCTAGATCATAATGATAAATACGGCCGTCCGTGACATTGCCATCGTAATGGGCTATACGGTAGCTGGTGCTCACATTCGAGCGCATATAGGCGACGGCGATTCCGACAAAAGCATCCGTATCGAGCTGTAGCCTATTCCCGAAGCTTTGCAGCACCTCCTGCATGTTCAGAGCGGTTATTCCTAGATTGCGGAAAACCCTGCTAACCTGATAGTCATTGGATAACCCAAGCACCTCCTTCAGTTCGGAGAATAGAAGATCGTTTACCTTCTCTCTTTCCTGCGTCAGCGCCATTAGCGAAAACGGATCCATATTACGGATTTCTTCTCTGATGGTCCCTTCAAGCCCTTTGCGGCTGTTGCCGTCGCCATATAAGAAGATTAGAAAATCCTCGAGTGTCAGGCTTGGCTGCCCCGCCGCAGCAGAGATTGCTTGAAGCGCCGCACGGTAATCGGAATTGCTACGGATATTTTCCAATTCGCTGGCCTGCGGATCCAATTGAGTTACAATGACTGCTTTGAAAAACCGAAAAAGATCGGCTTTCACTTTTACTTTATCGACATGTGCAGGAAGCTTCAGCGCCATCTTGTTCCATATCGGATCAATAAGCGACTGGTCATTCAAGTCATCCAGCCCATCAAGCTCGTCTCGCAGATTGAACACATGCTGGGCATCGGCCTGATCACCAGCGGCAAGCGCCTCATGAAATTCCCGCCACTTAACCAAGCTAGCTTTAGGCACCGCTTCGGCGGCGCTCGCAATCCCCAAGCTGCCTCCACCTACTGGCTGGTTCCAGCTTCCCAGCGGCAAACCCGTGAGCAGCGCGGCGAACAAGCTTGAAATGATAACGGATACCATTATTTTGTTTCGTACATTCACTTTCTTCATCCTCCATTTCGATTTAAATTCTATGCATGAATAGGCATCTATCGTCTTTCTCTGAGCTGGAAATAATGTGCATGGTAAGCATTATTATATACAAAATTATTCTTTTTGAATAACTAATTATATAATATATTCATAAAGAGAACTTTTTTTACTCATAGATAGCAAAAAGAGCGCCCGATATAGGCGCTCTTCTAACTTATCACTGCATTTATTTCACCGCACCAGCCGTAATTCCGCTTGCGATCTGCCGTTGGAAAATAATATAGACGATGAGGACCGGAATAATCGTAATCAGCAGTGCCGCGAATAACGGGCCCCATTCGGTACGGTACTGCATCTCTGCCTGCATAACCCCGATCTCTACCGGCAAGGTGTATTGCGTAGGATCATTGATGAGAATGGTGCCTACGATATACTCATTCCATATATTTAGAATATTGACAATGCCGATTGTAATTAGGCCAGGTTGGGATAACGGCAGCATGACCTTGAAGAACGTCCCGTAATAAGAAGCGCCATCCACGATAGCCGCTTCCTCCAGCTCCTTCGGCAGCGATTTGAAGAAGCCGACCAGCACGAAGATGCCGAAAGCGAGCAAGCTTGAGGTATATACGAATATCAAGCCTAGCTTCGTATTGATCAATCCCATGGCATTCATTAAGAAAAACAAAGGAATGAGCGCAAGGACAAAGGGTACCATCATCGAGGAAATATAAAGCAGAAAGAGCGTATTGCTGCCCCTGAATTTATATCTCGCCAGCACGTAAGCCGTCGTTGCCGAGAGCAGCAGCGCCAGCAAGGTTGACCCTAGCGTAATGACAAGCGAGTTGACAAAATACGTACTAAAGTTGTATTTGCTCCATACATAGGAGAAATTGGACCAAAGCAGCGGCATTTCCGGTAAGGACCACGGCGCATTCAAGAAAAATTGCTCATTATCTTTTAAGGAATCGAACAAAGTCCACAGCAGCGGGTACAAAACCGATATGCCCCATAAAAGCAAAATCACGTAAATAATTAGCTTTGCTATCGGATTTTTAATTCTGATGTCCATCTTATTTCCCCCTTAGCTCATCTCAACGGAATCATGACGCATTAACCGCTGAAGCACGATGGTCGTAATTAGCGACAGGACCAAGATGACAAACCCGATCGAAGCGCCGTACCCGAAATGGTATTGACGGAATGCCATTTGATACAAGTAAGAGCCCATAACCTGCGTGCTGTTGTCCGGCCCGCCCTCGGTCATGATCCAGACGATTACGAAAGAGCCGTTCAGGGTGGTCATCATAATGTTCAAGATTGACACTTTTATTTGCTCCCACGTCAGCGGTACCGTAATGCTCCAGAACTGCTTCCACTCGCCTGCGCCTTCTATGTTCGCCGCTTCGTAATACGATTCGGGGATGCTTTGAATGGCTGCGATGAGCAGAATCATATAGAATCCGATTCCCGCCCAAATAGCAGGAGGAAGCAGCATCCATATTGTATGGTCCGTGAAGCCAAGCCATGTTATCGTGACCTGCTCCTTCGTAAACAAGGACAAAAACCCATTCAAAAACCCAATTTGCGGATTATATATGAAATTCCACAATACGCCGATAACAACGACGGAAATAACGTTCGGAATGAAGAAGATCGAGCGGAAAAAGCCTGCCAAGCGGAAGCCAAAACGCGTGAGCGCTACGGCGAAAAAAGTCGCGAGCAGCATAATGCCGACTACTTTGCCTGCCACCAAAAAATAATCGTTGCCAATCGCTCGCCAAACGATAGGATCGTGGAACATCTCTACGAAATTGTCAAAGCCTACAAACGTTTTTTTGTCCGACATGCCGGACCAATCAAAGAAGCTGTAATAAAGCCCTTGCACAACCGGATAAATCGTAAATACGCCGAAGAAAAGCAGCGTAGGGATGATAAACGATGCGATAAATATATTTCTCTGCCACTTTGCCGTACCTGCGTTCATCTTTCCATCCCCCCAAGTAAACTCGCAGAGGGCGATCGAGGCAGCATGCCTTGATCACCCCGCTTTGCATGCTAGTAAAGGCTATTATTTGCTCGCTTTTTTCACGGCGTCCGTAACCCGCTTTACCCATTCCTCCGGCGTAATGGAGCTGATGGTCAATGCATCTGTCGCATCCATCATCGCTTTGTCTACATCGGCATTGTAAGTAATCGTCGGAATGACAATCGTGTTCGGGTCAGTCAAATATTTGGCAGCGTCCTTCACAAAGCTTGGAGCGTTCGAAGCGCTGATGTCGCCTTTAATGTTGGAAGGCGCACCGCTTAGCTCTGCCCACTGGGAAGCTTGCTCTTTGGAGAAAATAAACTGCAGGAACGCTTTTGCGGCTTCTTTGTTTTTGCCGTTTTTCGCGATCGCTACGGTTGCCGTAGACGTATTCGCGACAACCTTGCCGCCTGCTTCTTGCGTTACGGAAGGAATAAAGCCAAAATCAAAGCCGGCTGGCACATCTTTTGCCATCTCGTTAGGCAGCCAGAGGCCGTTCGGAATAAATGCATCTTTATTTTGCAGGAAAAGCATTTGGGAATCGGTGTGGTTGATTTGAATCGATGCTTTATCAATGAAGCCTTTGTCGCGCAGCTCCACGATTTTGTTCAAAGCCGTAAGCACCGCCGGGCTCTCGAACGCTTCGACCTTGTTAGCCGCCATATCTTGAAGAATCGTGTAATCGTTATTGTTTGCCGACACGATAGCCGGATAAAGAATGGAACCGTTAATATAGTACGGGTATTTGCCTGTGTGAATAAAAGGCGTTACGCCGTCTGCTTTGATTTTGTCGCTGATCTCAATGAACGATGGGAAATCAGTCGGCTCGGCCCAGCCTTTTTCCTTGAAGAGCGCTTTGTTCCAGAATACGCCCCATGAATTAAGCACGAGCGGAATGTTATACACCTTGCCGTCGAATTGCTGCGCAGGCTGTGCAAGGATATCCGTGATCAAGTCGCCATCGACATTCTTGGCTTCTTTCAGCCATTCCGTCAGATCCTCAAGCTGGCCATCCTCGACCATTTGGCGGTCATTAAGCACGGGGCCGTCAATGTATACGAAGTCCGGCGGATTTCCCCCGATCCAGCGAGGCCTGTTTTGATCATTTATTTTTGGTCCGGCAGATTCTTTGATTTTGAGCTCGGGGTTTGCGGCTTGGAAATCGGCAATAACCTTTTTCCACCATTTGTCTCCATAACCGCCAACGAAGTATTGAATTTCGAAATCGCCAGTCAGCTTGGTTGTCTCTGTTCCTGCATCGGGGGTTTTTGTTTCTTCTGCGGCAGGAGCCGAGTTAGAAGGGGCATTCGTCGCGTTGCTGTTTCCATTGTTTGATCCGCAACCAGCTAGCGATACGGTTGCCAATACAACGGCAATCCCGAGCGCTGCAAATTTTTTCTTCATCATCATTAAAGCAAACCCTCCCAAAAATAATGTTTTACGCTGTTTGTACGAGCATGCTGCTGCGCTCTTTCGCGTAAGTTCATCATAAATTGGGAGGGCTTTTATCTCTATTGAATATCTTCCATATATTCTTTATTATCTTCTTTTCTATGATCTAGTTCATTTGAACACGTTTGCTCTCAGCGAACTGCTGCAGCTGGTCGAGTGCCGCTTTTGGCGTCATATGCTCATAAAGGACGGCATCGCCCATTTTGCGGGCGTAATCTAGCACCGCCTGCCAGGAAGGCTGTTTTATCGGATAAAATTTCGCTTTGCTGAGCGCCTCGAGGTCGCTTTTTATGGCATCGTTCTTTGCCGACAAACTCGATCCAACCGTCGTCGTGGCGGGCAGAAAGCCCTCCCGCTTGACCATTTCCTCATATTCCTTGTCATCGTACAAGAAATCCAAAAACTTCGACAGCGCTTCTTTGTTCGTGTGGTCCGTCTTGAATGAAACGAGTACGTCATGCACCCCGAATGTAATCGGCGGCATTCCGTCTTTAACGGGAATCGGGCCCTTGCCCCAGTTCAAATCCGGAAATTCCTTCGGCACGACGGATGAGAAATAATTGCCGGAAATCATCATGGCAAGCTGTCCGCCGCCCAGAATCCGCTGCTTCTCATCCCGCGTCGTTACGGTGGGCTCTGGATCCGTCAAGCCTTTGTCGAATAGCTCCTTCAGAAAAGCTACCCCTTCTACATTAGCCGGTGAGTTAATGCTCCACTTCCCGTCCTTTGTCCATTCGCCCCCTGCACCATAGAAAATATACGTCAGTGAAGCCTGGGTTTCATTATCGGTAAGATCCAAGCCAAATCCTTCCGCTATGCCAAGTTCCTTCACTTTCTGCGCGACTTGCTCTAGCTCGGACCAGGTGGTTGGAGGAGCATCCACACCTGCTTTCTGCAGCAAATCCTTGTTGTAATAGAGGTTACGGGTTGTCGCTACATAGGGAACAGCGTACTGAATGCCGTCCATCTGATCCATTTCCACTAAATTCGGATATAGCTTAGCCGTAAGCTCCGGTGATAAAATATCACCCATGTCGTTTAGCAATCCATCCTTGGCGTAATGCGCGTACACATTCGTATTCAGCAAATCCGGCGGCTGGTTTTTACTAATCATGGATGTATAGATTCCGTCGAGAATATCCCAGTTCGCTACCTGCAGCTCCACATCGATCAGCGGGTTTCTTCGTCCGAATTCCTTCACCAGCTTCTCGAGCAGCGGTTTTGTCTCCGTGCTGTATTCGGCCGCAACGAAACGAATCAAGGCTCGCTCCTCCTTCGGGGGCGCAGTAGGCTGCGGCGCCGCATTCATGCAAGAAGCGAGGAGAGCCGAAAGGAGAAGCAATGGAATAGCAGAAATCAACGGCTGCATCAAACGATATTTTTGCACCATCTTGTCATCGTATCCTTTCACGGAAGTTCTACTTGCTATTAATAAAAGGAAACAATAACTTCTGATTTTCGGAGGTATACATGTTCTGTTTCGTAATGACGTTTGAATCCATGTAAGTAATTGGCTCGACAGCGCTGCCTTCTATCAGCTTCAGTGCTGTTTTCACACCAAGATAGCCCATGTTGAATGGCTTCTGTACAATCGCGGCCCGGATGATGCCTGCTTCCAGCAGCTTCACTTCATCGCTGGTGCTGTCGAACCCAATCAGGCTGATACTCTTTGCCCGGTTATACTCCATGAGAGCCCTTGCGGCTCCTTGCGATGCCGATGCATTCATGGTGATGATCGAATTAATCGGCGAATCGCTGAGGAGCAATTGCTTAGACAGTTCATAGGCACGCTCCTCGGAGCCTTCTGCATATAAAGGAGAAAGCATAGAGCCCGGATAACCATCCAAAGCAAGCTTCATGCCTGCCAGACGCTCCTCGGAGGTAAGCGAATCCGCAAAATCGCTTATGACAGCTATAATCGGCTTTCCGCTTGTTTCCTCAATGGCCGTAAGACCAGCTAACTTCCCCGCCTCTGTATGGTTGCTGGAGACTACCGCAGGAGCAGGCTTCATAGCAGGCGAATAATTGATAATAACTAGTTTTATCCCTGCCTCACGTGCCTTGGCAAGTGCTGCCGGCATGCGATTATGCTTAATTGCAGCAATTACAATAGCCTGGGGCTTACGTACGATGGCTTCTTCCAAAAGCCTAATTTGCGAGGCTGCGTCCTCTTCGGATAGCGGCCCCTCCACATTCAGCTTTGCGCCAATTTCCTTGGCAGCGGCCTCGGCACCCTCATTGACGGCTTGCCAGAAATCGTGGCGAACGTTTAAAGTTTGCAGGATTAACGTTACGCTTTTCTCGTCATGTGCCGCTCCGGAAAATAGCCTAAGATTAAACAACAAATAAATCGAGACTACCGCTACTACAACGATAAGTCCTATCGTAAATCGATGCTTCCGCACAACTCTGCACCCCTTAACCGAGCTTAGGTATGACGATGGTAATGCAAGTACCCTCCTCGATTTCACTGCGAATGTGAATGCCGTATTCATGGCCAAAATAGAGCTTAATCCGCTCGTTCACGTTGCGAATGCCTATTCCTTGATGGCGGGAATCCTCCTCCTGATTGATGAGGAGCKTTCCAAGCTGCTCTTGCGACATGCCACGGCCATTATCCTCGACCTCGAATATGATATGCTCGCCCGATTGCCTTCCCCGTATCGCAATTAGTCCGTCTCCCATGCCGTACATGCTGCGAATGCCATGATAGATGGCATTCTCGATAAACGGCTGAAGCAATATTTTTAGCGTCTTATAGCCGAGAATAGATTCTTCCATATCGATGATATAATTCAGCTCATCGTTGTAACGCATTTTCTGAATCAGCAAATAGTTGGTAATATGCTCAATCTCCACACGGATCGGCACAAGCTCTTGGTCCTTCGTAATGCTGGCACGGAACAGCTTCGCAAGCGCGGACGTCATCAGCACGACCTCCTCATGCTGCTTCTGCTCGGCCATCCAGACAATCGAATCGAGCGTATTGTACAGAAAATGCGGGTTGATCTGCGATTGAAGCAGCAGCAGCTCGCTCTTTCGCTTGTTCTCCTGGTTCTGGATCGTCTCTTCCATCAGAAACTTCGTTCGACTGACCATTAAATTGAACGACCGGCCAAGCTGGCCAATCTCATTCATCTGCCCGATCTCCGTCTGAATGTCGAAATTCCCTTTTTCCACCTGCTTCATATCCGACTGAAGCACTTTGATCGGCTTCGACAGCCGGTGCGAGAGACCAATCGAGATCAGCAGGGATATGGCTAAGCCAAACAGCGAATAAAAAATAATCGAATTTCGCAAGTCATCCTTGCTTGCAATAAGATCGTCCGTATAGGCGACACCGGCGATGCGCCAGCCAAAGTTAGTATCCTGGACCGAGTAAATCCGTTTGCCGTCGCCTTCGTTAACGACAAAGGATCCGCCGCTCGATGCTTGCAGCACCTCGGGAATGCGCTCCGAGCGCAGCTTGCTGTCAATAAGCTGCTGCTGCGGGTGATACACGATATTTCCTTTCTCGTCGACTATGAACAGATAACCCTTTTTGCCGAGGTTGATTCTGTTGCAAATGTCGTTGATCACGCTTAGGTTAAGATCGACAAGGAGAACGCCCTCGGCCGTTATGCCGTCGGTGTTCTTAAGCTCGCGGCTGAGGGATACGACCCAGCGGTATTCGTTCTCGATCAAGTTTTGTACATGCGGCGAGGAAACAACCGATTGCCCGCCTGCCGCCTTCGCCAACTGGTACCAGCCCTGGTCCTCGAGCTTCGTGTTCGGGTTAAGCGCTGTAATCCTCCGGTCAGATACGAAACGGCCATTGTAGCCAAATACCATGATGGAGGCTATGTCATTGCGCGTATAAAGAATCGCCTGGAACAGGTCCGAAATACGTTTCTCGTAGGTGCGGCGATTCTCGGAGCTAATGAAGCTGTTGTCGGATATGTAATATTTCACGTCCTTGTTTGTCAGGGCCAGCAGCGAAATATTCTCCATATTATCGACGTAGGATTGAATGTTTAAGTTAACCTGCTTTATGATTTCCTCGATGTAGCCCTTCGAATTGCGCTCGACGGCTGCTACCGATATCTGGTAGCTGACTAAGCTTGTCAGCACAATGGCCGCCAGAATGAGCAAAGAAAACGCTAATGAGATGTTGGATTGAATGCTTTTGAGGGGGAATAAAGGAAAGAAACGTTCTTTGAGCATGCTAGGCTCCGCTCCCCTTCACTTGTTTGTCCCGATAATCCTTGGGCGTGATGCCCGTATGCTTCTTGAATAAAATACTGAAATAGTTCGGGTCCTTGTAGCCGACTTGCTCGGCAATTTCGTAGAGCTTCATCGTCGTGTTATGCAGCAGCTCCTTGGCCTTGGCTACGCGTACGCCTGTCAAATATTCAATAAAGGTTTCTCCAGTATGCTGCTTGAATACAAGGCTGAAATAGCTTGAACTCATCAGGACATGACGACAAAGATCCTGAAGTGACATTTTTTCGTTCGCATAATGACTATCGATGTATTCCACCGCCCGATGAATCTGCTGATTGGTTAAATAATTGCGGTTTTCGGAGAGGGTGGCGATAACCGAGCCCACGACTTCCTTCAGCCATGCTTCCATTTCATCCAACGTCTTGAATTTATACACATGCATTAAATTTATCCGCTGCTCCAGAGGGGGATCCAGCTCGTGGATAGCCAGCTCCTGGACCGAGTTCATTAGTGACAGCACGACCTTCTGCATTTGCAGCAAACAGGACTCTACGGGAACCAATGACCTTTTCAGCTCGGCTACCCCTGCTTCGATCAGCGTATAAGCCTCTTTAGCCGCTCCCGTCTTTACCGCCGAGGCAAGCTTTCGGTCCAAGTCAAAGCTAAGCGGCAGCCCATTAGAGGGCTGGCCCTCCATATCCATAATGCTAAGCACCCTGTTTTTCCCAAACAGAAACCGGTAGTCCAGCACGGACAATGCGCTTTTATAAGAGAATGGCAGCTGCCCAGCGCTCGTGCAAGCCCTGCCGATTCCAACCGTGACCGTGAATTTCAAATATTTCTCCACCTGATAACGAACTTCCTCCGCAAGCGAGAATACCTGCTCATACAGCAAGCTCTCACTCTGCTCGCCGAAAACGATTGCAACCATCCGCTCCTCGCGAGTCCGGAAAGTGAGCACGTGGTCTCCCGCAAGCGTCTCCCTCAAAATATCATAAGCCGCAAATCGCAAAATCTCAGCATCATGCTCATAGGAAGTAAGCTCACGCTCGCCGAAATCATCAATATCAACGACCATGACCAAAAATAAAGGAGAAAGCGGCCGCAAATTGAAATAGGCGAAGCGCTCCGCAATCTCCGCTTCACCTAAGCCGACAGCGACCAATCGCTCCAAAAAACGCTCCTTAAGCAGCGGCAGGCTCTGCTCCAGCTGACTGGTCAGCCTGCTCAGATCCTCGCGGCGCTGCTTCTCTTCATCCATCTCCGCCCGAATGCGATCGAGCAGATTGCGAATTTCCTGCGCCGTAATCGGCTTTAGGATAAAGTCGGATATTTTCAGCCGAATCGCCTGCTGGGCATATTCGAATTCATCGAAGCCCGTTAATATAATCATTTTGATATACGGAAACCGGGATGATATTAATCCCGCCAATTCAAGCCCATCCATGAAAGGCATGCTGATATCGGAAATGACCAGCTCCGGCCGGTCCAGCTCCACCGCATCCCAAGCTTCCCTGCCGTTGGCATAGTCGCCGATTAGCTCGAAGCCATGCTCATTCCAATTAATCGTATTTTTTAACCCAATCCGGACTACTGCTTCATCATCGACAATAATTACTTTGTACATCAAAGCCTCTCCAGTCTGTTGGCATTGCGTATCACACCGTACAATATACACCAATTATGCATGAGAAGGGAGCTGCTTACAATTCATTCATAAACGCACACATAAAAAAAACGACCTGCAGAGGCCGATATTTTGGCGCTTATATGAAATTGGCTGACTTGAAAGCCTTTATGATGCTTTCTGCCTTAGAAGTATCCAGCACAGCAAATATGATTTCATCAAAATGCGTATCATACCCCTCATCCATAAGCAGCTCTTTCCACCATCGGGCAACGTTAGCGGGGTCATTGCGGAATACGCCACAGCCGTATGCCCCGAGAACGACAGTTTGATCTCCTTTTGCCGCTAGGATAGTTAGCGCTAAACGCATGCGATCCTTCATCGTTTTTTGCGCTTGCTTGCTGTCCTCTCCCTTTAGAATGACCTGTCCGTAATTGACAGCGGGCAGCGTAAGCACCGAAGCGGTAACCGGCTTCTCCAGCAAGTTGAAACGCTCATCACGGAAAAAGACCACGTCAGGCGAGTAAATCGCATAATCGGTGTACATCATGGAGCTGAAAGCACGGTTGGCTAAGTAATAGCCTTCATGGCAGAGCTGTGTGGCGTACAAACCGCTGGATGCGGCGAGGCTTTCCTCCTGTGCCATGGCTCCATTAAGGAATCCGCCGCCGGGATTTTTGGCGCTTGCAAAATTGAGTACGCCAATCTTGCTTTTCCTCGCCTCATTCAGCTGCAAAATGGCTTGAACCGTAGCTATGTTCGCGACCGTCTTTTTCGCTTGCGGCGCATCCGGCCTTGAATGATAATTTGTTGCTAGTTTTTTTCCTTCTTCAGGCGTAATGAGTACGCTCTTTTCCTCTGAAGCTTTTTGCTGCTCCGCGAATGCAATCCGCTTTCCTTCACGCATATAAAAGCCTTGCTGCATGATATGAAGCGATTCCTGTGCTATTTTCTTACGATCCATCTAACTTCTCCTCTTTCTCAAGCCGCTCATTGCGCACTTCGGTTAGAGCAAAGCCCAGCAGGTTTGTGCCGCGCCATTGCATTGGATTGAGCGCATGAGGGTCGCTCTTCTCCATGCCGATTCCCCAAATCCGGTCAAACGGACTGGCTTCAACCAGAATACGGTTTCCCGTTTGCTGCAGAACGTCCCACAGCTCCGGGTTCTGCTCAAATTTGGCTGCGTTGCCGCGTTTAACGATGTCATAGCTGCGCTGCTCCCATAGATGGCTATCAAAGTTTTTAACAGCCCGGCCGTAGGCTTTAATCGCTTTGGGCTTATTGGTTTGCATGATTTTCTCCAGCATATTCTCGTCTTGGAATAAACGGGCTTTCTCCGCCATCATATATTGTTCGGTACTGGAATAACGAGTGCCTTCGATTTGAAAAGAGCACAGCCACCATTGGCTAAAGCAGCTATGATCGATTTTTCCTTCTGCAGGCGGTGTATGACCCCAGAAGAATAAGAAGCTCATGTTTTTTCCCGTACGGTACTCCTTTTGTAATAGCTCCAAATGATTTTTCATTGGTTTCTCCTTTCCGGTTTGAAACGCTCCGTTTCAATAAAGATGACTTACGGGGATTCATATTTCATTTAATGAGGCAGCCTCTACACGATACGTTAATATCGTTGTAATATTATCAATATGATAATATTAAAATATATCATTTGGTTCCTTATGTCAAATGCTTTTTTAGCCACTGGAATCTGCAAAAGGAACAACCACAGCCCTCTTTTAACAGCTGCGGTTTATCACGTAGGGACAACTAACTCATTTTTTAGCTAACTCAGTTCCCGCCTTTTCCATATCATAGAGTTGCAAAAGAACCTTTAACTCCACTTTCACAGTGTGTTAAAGGTCCTTCTATTCTTGTCATGGAATTGCCCTACTCTGGGTACCCTTTTTGGGACAACCTTTTTTACGAATATCAGCTTTATTTTATAGCGGTTATGTTCACGAATTGCGTCGGTTACTTTCCTTTTCCTGCTTCATTTACTATCCTTTGTCCCCGTTATTTACTTTCCTTTTTATAAGCGCCTATCAGCTATCCAGCAATCCAACCAACAGACGGACCACTCTTACCTCTCCATTCCCGCCCGACAGCCTGATCGTGTTGCGATCCCCCTGTTCCAAAGGAACCGTAATTCTCGCTTCACCACTAAATTCGGACAAGCTGCCTGTCGAAAGCGCATTAAGCAAGGAATAATCGCTTCCGTTTACCGTCAAATGCAGCTTCGCTAATCGATCCTCCGTTGCATATTGGATAAGAAGCGCTGCTCGGCCACCCTCTTCGCCTGCAATATGTTCAAACTCGCAATATGAGCCTGCATTCTGCAAGCCGCTGACGAAACGATTTCCTTGTTCATCCACTTCAAGGCTCGCACCTCCGCCCGTGCTGCACGCTGCTGCCTCATAAATTTGAAAATCCAACGTTTCGCTTGGCGCATCGCCTGCTGGCAGCACGCCCTCTTTTGTCTGAACAACGGTCTGAATCGTACCGTCCTCATTAAAATGAAGATAATCGATGCACACGCTTCTTAAATTTCCTTCGCCCGAAATCTCTTGATTATGGTAGAACAAATACCATTGGCCTTTAAATTCGGCTACGGAGCCATGGGTAGTGGAGCAGCCGGTCGGCTCAAGGAAAATACCACGGTACGTCCAAGGACCGAGCGGCTTGTCGCTAGTCGCGTATCTCATCCGGTTGTTTCCTTCTAGGTTATCCGCGTAAGTGAGGTAGTACAGCCCCTCGCGTTTGAACACCCAAGCCGCTTCGTGGAAATCCTCCAGCCCTTCCATTTCCAGCATGCCGCCCTTAATTGACAGCATATCGTCGTTCAACTCGCCGCCCTCGCATCTGCTGCCGCCGCCATAATACATATACGCCCGATTATCCTCATCAACCAGCACGCAAGGATCAATTAATGCAAATCCGCCTAGTCCAGGAACATAGCCTTGATCAACAAAACCGCTTGCCGGTTTTTTGCTCGTCGCAACACCGATTTTCCATGTATCGTTCCATGCCGAGCCGCTTGGATGCGGATAATAGAAATAATAGGTCCCGTTCTTATACGCACAATCCGGCGCCCACATAAAGCCGCCCTCCGGCCGGCCCCAGGATACATCTTCCGAGCGCAGAATCTCCCCTTCATCCTGCCAATTCACCATGTCAGCCGATGAGAATACATGGTACCTGTCCATGAGATCGCAGCCTCTTGCCGGGTCCATGTCATGGGAAGCATAGATATATACGCGGCCATCCTCCCACACATGCGCGGACGGATCAGCCGTATATATCGTGTTGATAATCGGATTGCGTGAAGAAAGCTTATCGGCTTGCCTGTCTTTCCTATTCATAATGGTTATCCTCCCATATATCATGCGAATGAAGTGAAGCTTTCTCCAGCATAACCCGCACCGCATCCTTGCTGCCATGAGGCAATCGTAAACAATATAGGGGGTTTATAAATTTAAAAAGCCTGCTCCGTTATATCCATAACGGAGCAAGCTGCTTGACTGCTTAGTCATTAAAGCACATATTCGAATTTGACCGCGTCAGCTATGACAAAACCGTTTGCTTCAGTCTCGTTACATGCCGCGAGACGGGGCGGTTACCAATATAACCGCCACTCCGTCATTACCCTAGCCAGCGCCTCCACGTAAAAATAATCACCCCAAATGGTGCATTCATCCACTCCCATTCCTCTTGGCTTGTTGTAAACGGCATGCTGTAATATCCCATTCGATGCCGAATCGCCTTTTGTCGTGTAGTTTTTAGAAAGCGAGCTCAGCATGGTTAAAGCCGCTTGCTCATATCGCTGCCTATCCGGATCACCCTTTGGCAAATGCTTCACCAGCTCCAGCAGCCCGCATACGGCGATGGCCGCTGCCGAGCTGTCCTTCTCCTGCTCTGTTCCTTCGGTAAAGATCAGATCCCAATAAACAATCCCATCCTCTGGCAGCCTGGTTAGAAAATAATCGGCAAGCGACTTCGACAGCCCAAGCAGCGCTTCATCCCTTGTGTAGGCATAGCTAAGCATAAAACCATAAATGCCCCATGCCTGCCCTCTCGCCCAGCAGGAATCATCGGCATAACCCTGATGGGTATTGCCGTATTTCGGCTCCCCCGTCTCCACGTCCATATAATAGGTATGATAAGTCGAGAAATCCGGCCGCACGAGAAAAACAGCAGACTGCTTCACATGGGAGCGTGCCATTGCCGCATATTGGCCATTCCCTGTTTCTTCCGAAGCCCAGTACAGCAGCGGCAGGTTCATCAGGCAATCAATAATCATTCTGCCGCATTGCTCCGGATCATTCAGATCGCCCCAAGCCTGAATGATGCCCGCCTTCGCGAAATACCGCTCCGCCAGCAGGTCGGCAGCCAGCAGCGCCGCTGCCCTAGCCTCCTCATTGCCTGTAATCCGATATTCCGCAACAGCGGATAAGCTGTAGAGAAAGCCGAGATCATGCGTATCAACCGCAATACGCTCTCTGGCCCGTTTCTTAAAGCTCGGCAGCTGGCGCTCTGCCGCGTTACGGTATTGTTCTCCCCCCGTCAGCTCATAAGCCAGCCAGAGCTGGCCGGTCCAGAAGCTGGCGGTCCAGTCTTCGTTCACGATGCCGGCATATACTAAGCCCTCGCTGGCGGGGGATGGGAAAAGCTCCGTAAACGTTGAAAGATTATGATGAATACGTTCAAGCGCAAACTGGACAGCTTGCCCATAACCGCCGTAATTCGTCATCGTATTTGTCTGCATGCCTTACACTCCCTCTGCCCGCTTCGCAAGCGTCAGCTCGATTCTTACAGGCTTGCCCGGCAATTGAAACCTAAGAAAGGCCAATCTTTCTTTAATGAGCTGCACCTGAACCCCATCCGAGCATGATTGAAGCTCATAGCCGCTCAAGTCGTCCCAGTAGGTCAGTCCGAACGGCATCGGATTCCAATAGCCAATATCGAAGGCCATATGGATGAGATCCGTTGTTTTCTCATATTCCTTCACGAATACCTGAGGAAGCGGCTCATTAAATTCCTCATTCATGTTGCCTTTTCCGATGTAATTCCGAAGCCTATGGGGTCTGCATTCACCTTGTACGAACGACAATTGGCATTCATGGTCGTAATAGAGGAAGGTCGTCGGCCAAGGCCCCTCTCCCGTTCCGCCCAGCGTAATTGTATACTCATTAACCTCGGGACGAATAAGCGTATCCCGAGTAAGCATGGATACCGGCGCCGTAATTTCGTTTTGCTCATGGTAGAGCTCTATGGCGTTAGGCAATGTCGTCAGCGTAATGGGAAATTCCGTAATATAAGCGAAGAAGAGATCCAGCATGCCTTCGCATGCTTCCACATGGGAGGCAGGGAATACGGCAAAACGTTCGGTGAACTCCATCTCATGCGCTTCCTGCTGCTGCAGGAAATACACTTGCTCGTTATGGTCCGTATTGTCCAAATAGTCGTCAAATAGGTTTTTCCAATAGGTAATATCCTCACCTGTGCAAAGCCCCGCGCGAAGCACGTCATTCGGATCTGTCGAGTATACGCACGGGCTTCCCGAATGATAGGTTAAATTCAAGTCGCGTGCCGTCCATTCGCATGCGACGATCTTCCCTTTGCCGGAATGAGGAACCTTATATCTGCTGCTGTCCACGTACCAGGAGCCCCAAGGAATACCCTTGTGCGTAATGCCGTCCCACCAAACCTGCTCCCAGCAGTAGCCCCACATGCCTTTGAAATCAAGCTCCTCCAGCACTTCAATTAATTCGTTATAAATTTTCCCGCGCGCAGCAACCTTCGTTTTTGCCCATGGGAAAGCTTCTTCCACGATGCGCCAATCGCTCTCCAGTTTGTTCTTCAGCTTCTCCTTAGACATCCCGGTATCCTCGATGAAGAATGGGCACTGAAGGATGACATCATCGCCGTACTGGTCATGCCACTCTTGAATACGGTCCTTCAGCACAGGAACCGAGCCTCCATTAACAATCCAGGTCACGGGAATCCCGTATTTGTGGGCAATTTCAGCTGTTCGTTCGACGCCCTCTACAGCTGTCCCTTGCCCCCATGGGGCGTCATAATGCGATGCGTAGCTGACAAACGTATAAATTAACTTCTCCGGTCTCAAGGAAGCGTCCCCCTAATCGTATGTTTTCATTTTTAGTAAACAAAGAGCCCCCATCGGAGACTCTTTGGCTATCTCTTCGCATTTGTCTATTTCTTGTTCTCGGCCCACCAAACGTCAATTTGCGATTGCAGCTCGGCTTGAACCTTCTCAAGTCCAGCCGTTTTCAGCTTTTTGTTTCTCTCCTCCAGCAGCTTGGATGGATCTTTCACCGCTCCCGTGAAGATCGATTTGTATTCCGTCACGACAGCCGTAATTTGCGTAATCTCGTTTTTCACTTTCGCGTCATCGAATACGAAGCCCATAAGCGGGAAGCGAGTCGCTTCGTTGTTGAACTTCTCCCAATTGATATAAAGGTCATCCGGCTGTCCTGGCTTCAAATAGTTAATCATTTGATTGCCGACTACCCAGAATAGAGCTGTCTTGCCATAACCCGAATCCGCAATGGGTTCGATGCGGTTATCGCCGACCTTTTTGTAATGCTTGCCTTCGATGCCATTAACGAACAAGTTGACCACGTACGGATCGGTATGCAAATAGTTCAATACCATCATCGCCCGATCCGGATCTTTGGACGTTCTGGAGATCGCAAACATGGAGCCCGCAGCCAGATCCGTCGTTACGATCGGCTCCTCTACGACATGGGATACATATTCATACTGGTTGTTGTCAGCTATCTGCGCTTCAATATCCGCGCCTGGCTTCCAAGTCGCCGATTGCATCCAAATCTTTCCTTGCTTTCTCAGCTCGCCAATATCCGTTGTGCTCGTGCCGGCATCCGAATTGATATAGCCTTTTTCATAGAAAGAACGGAACATTTCGATTTCGTTTTTGTTAAGCTCTACAACTTCAGGGTCAAGCACGGACTTCACCTTCATATCCAATGCTTTGTAATCAATCAGGAACATCGGTGTTTTAGCTGGAGTAGGTCCGATTGGACGAAGGTTCGAGTTCGTTTCATACATCATAAAACCGCCGCCGAAGTTGCCAGATCCACCCGCTACATACTGGTTAATCATTTCCGGCTCATCTTTTTTCATTTTTTCATACCAAGGCTCTAAATCTTGTACCTTATTAATGGAATCAATGGGAATGCTATATTTCTCCACAATATCCTTGCGGTACGTGAATGCTTTTCCTTGCGTAATCTCCTTGTTCGTCGGAACCGCATACAGCTTGCCTTTCAGGCGCGGCGCTTCCAAGTAGAGCGGGTTAATCCTCTCTTTAATGCCTTGGCCATGCTTCTCCAGCAGCTCATCGAGCTCTAGATAAGCGCCCTTGGATGCGTTGCCGAAGAAATTGAGCCACGAAGCCGAGAATACGAGGTCCATCTTCTCGCCCGTATTCATCATCAGCTCCGTACGGTTCTTATAATCGCTTGAAGCGATAGGCTGAAGAGATACCGTCGCATTGATCTTCTCTTTGAAAAATTCGTTCAGCTTCTCCTCGATCAGAGCATCATCCTCTTGCGGCGTTCCGAAGTACACGATGGATACCTCGTAGGGCTCAAGCTTCGGCTCTTCTGCCGGCGCATTCGTCGCTTTATCCGGCTCTGGCGACTTTTCCCCGTTAGTTTCGGCAGCTGCGTTGGTCGGCTTTTCACTGTTCCCTCCGCCTGAACACGCTTGCAAGAATACGGATAATACCATTACCAAGGCAAGCAGCATGATGAATGTCTTTTTCTGTTTCATTTCATTTAACCCTCCCAGAACTGATTTATAATAGCTCGCCCTTGGCGTGATAACCTCAGGCCGTTACTACCGTACCGTAATGCTTCAGCCTTTAACGGCGCCTACCGTCAAGCCTTTTACGAAATACTTTTGAAAGAACGGATAAACGAGCAGGATTGGGCCCATGCCGACGACAGCCATTGCCATCTGCAGCGACTCATTGGGCAAATCCTTCATCAGCTGCGGATTCTGCGCTGCCAGCTGGACGTTGGACCGCATAAACTGGACATCGTTGAGCACACGCATCATCAAATATTGCAGCGGGTATTTCTCTTCCGTCCGAATAAATAGGAGAGCATTAAACCAATCGTTCCAATACACGATCGTACTGAGCAGAGCCATCGTCGCCATAACGGGAAGAGAGAGCGGAATAACGATCCGTATAAAGATTAAGAGTTCTCCGCCCCCGTCAATTCTGGCCGATTCGATTAACGCAGGATGGATCGTCGTCTGAAAGAATGTCCGCATGATGATGACGTTAAACGGAATAATGAGCAGCGGCAATATTAAGGCGGCATACGAATCCAGCAGTCCGATCGTTTGCGTGAATACGATGTATTTGCTTACTATGCCCCCGTTGAACAGCATCGTGAAGAAAAGAAAGAAAGTAAATACTCCGCGAAACGGATAATCTGATCTGGAGATTGGATACGCATAAAGAGCCATAAATATGACGCTAAGTATCGTCCCAACGACCGTAACACCGATGCTGACGCCATATGCGCCAAAGATCGTGGAGTAATCCTTAAACAAGCTTTCGTATGCGATCCATGATAATTTCTCCGGCAAGAAGCTGTAGCCTCTATTCAGCAAGGAATCATTGTGGGTAACGGATACGATAATGACCAGAATGACGGGTAGTACGCACGCCAAGGATAAGAGAATGAAGCCGATGTTCAATACGATATTGGTCAGCGGCGAAATTTCATTTTCCCTGCGGCTTGTTTGCGAGCTCATCGTTATCACCTCTGCTTCTGCCTTAGAAAAGGGCCTGATCTTTATTGATTTTGCGTACCGCCGAGTTAGTCAATATGACCATAATGAAACCTAGAACAGATTGCACCAACGCCGCAGCCGAAGACATTCCAATGTCATTAAGCTCCATCAATACACGATACACGTACGTGTCAACGGTATCGGTGACCGGGTACAGCGCCCCCGAATCCATCGGCACTTGGAAGAACAAGCCAAAGTCCGAGTTAAAAACATGTCCCATAGACAAAATCGTCATAATAATGATAATGGGCTGGATGGATGGCAGCGTAATATGAAAGATTTGACGCCATTTCGAGGCTCCGTCTATAACCGCCGCTTCATAGTATTCCGGGTCGATACCCGCAATGGCCGCAATGTAGATAACCGCCCCAATACCGACACCCTTCCAAGCATTAACCAAGGTCAGAATATACGGCCAGAAGGCTTGCTCCGAATACCAGAATACGGGGTCTTTGCCGAACCATTCAAGAATGGACGTATTCAGAAAGCCCTTATCCGGATTCAAGAAGGCATAGGCCAGATAGCTGATGACGACCATCGATAGGAAGTAAGGCATGATGAGAAAGGTTTGATAGCCCTTCGCCAGCAGCTTGCCGCGAAGCTCGTTAATGGCAACGGCAATGGCTACCGATAAGCCTAGATTGATAACCATGAATACCAGGCTGTACAGCACGGTGTTTCTCGCAATGCGCCATAACGATCCGGATGAGAACAAGAATGTGAAATTATCAAAGCCTACCCACGGGCTTCTCCATATGCCATCGATGTAATTGATATTTTTGAATGCAATGAACACCCCGAACATAGGCAGATAGTTATTCAGAATAAGCACGATGAGAGTAGGCAGCATCATCATCGTCAAATATCGGTACTTCCATAGCAAGTGGAAAAACAAGGCCATGCCCGTTTTCGAATGGCTCTTCAAGCCCGTGCTCTGGACTGCTGTTTTTGCTCTCAATATGTCAACCTCCCTTCTGTTGACTTTAGTATAGAATGGCCGCCCCCTAATGACGATGATGTATTCCTACTAGAATGTGATGTAAACTTGGCTCGCTATTCCGGAATAAGTCACAGTACCTCAATCCCCAAAAGAAAGAGCCCCGGCGATCTGCCGGAGCTCTTAACTACACACTTTGTTCCTGAAGCGGAAGGTTGATGATTGCCCTGATGCCGCCGCCTTCCCGCCGCTCGTAACGCAGGCTGTACGCTTCGCCGAAATGCAGCTGAATGCGTTGGTTGACATTACGGATGCCGTAGCCTTTGTCGGTCGCATTTCCATTTACAATCTGCTCCAGACGCTCCATATCAACCGGCAGGAAGCCATTATCCTCCACCGTCATATGAATCTCGTTCACCGCGCGGTGCACCCTTATCCAGATTTCTCCTTCCCCGTCCATGCTGCTTACGCTATGGAAGATTGCGTTTTCCACCAGAGGCTGCAAAATTACCTTTGGCGTCATGTATCCTTTCAAGGAATCGTCAATATCCCAATAGACCTCGAATGTATCCGGGTATCGCTTCATTTGAAGCCGGCTGTACGCCTGGACATGCTCCATTTCCTCGGCGATTGTAATAATGGACTTGCCTTTGCTGAGCCCGATTCGGAGCAGCTTCGATAGATCCTTAACCATGTCGCCAACGCCGGTATTTCCGCTATCCAGCGCATACCAGTAGATCGAGTCGAGTGTATTGTACAGCAGATGCGGGGTAATCTGAGAATGGAGCGTCGCCAGCTCATTCTCCTTCTGCTTAATCTTCATGACATAGTTTTCATCGATCGAGTTGTCCAATCGGGTGGTCATTTTGAGAAACGCGCCATACAAAATACCGAACTCGTCCGATCGCAGCAGCTTCCCGTCCATATCCAGCTTTTTCCCCGGCTCATAAATTTTCGTAATGGACACTAATCGAACTAGCGGCTTCACGATAATCCGCAGCAAGTAGAGGACAAATACGAGCACGAATGCCAGGTAAATAGCCGATATGCCCATAATCATCCACTGGAATACCGTTTGGTTTCCGGTAATGGACTCGAACGGTATTTTATAAACGAGGCGCGTATTGAACGCAGAACGCTGGGAATACGCGTACAGCCATTTCTTGCCCCCCTCGCTGGCAAAATAATAGCCGTCTATCTGGTTTTCCGCTTCCTTGGGAATGGACGTCATTTGCAGAGCCTGCGATCCTGCCTTCATAAGCAGTTCATTCTGGTCGTTGAACAAATAAATGCCTGCATGGTCCGGCAATTGCACGGAAACGATATCCCTATTCAACAGCACCTCTACCTTCGTCACAACGAGAAAGCCAATCGATTCGTCATACTTCTCCGGATTCAAGATGCTCCGCAAAAAGCTAACCGTAGCCGCTCCGCCTTCCGCTTGCAATAAATGCAGCGTTCCGCCGCCGCCTTCCCGCAGCGAGCGCTCCGCCCATTCAGGCTGCTCCGCGATTTCCTTATTAAAGTATTTGAACCCCTTGGTCTTGTAAGAGAGATCGAAGGGTGTGCTTTTCCCTGCCGTGTTCATCATATACAGCGTATAGTCGGTCCCGTCCGACGACCATCGCTCCAGAATGTCGTCTGCTTCCCTAATTTGTCCCAGCGTCTCGATGTTCGTCCAGAAGCCGTATTGCTTCGAATCGCTAAAAAAATAGTTGTCGAGCAGCGTCACCGTTCGGTCATTAACCGACGACAGCGTCTTCTCGATGGTGACATGGTTCTGTTTCACCAGCTGCAGCGTCGTCCTGCCCACCTCATCCCGCATCGAATCAGAGGCTTTGTAAGCAGAAAACCAGGCGACGACTAGGCATGGACCCACGATAAACAAGGCAAACGCAAGCGTAACCTTATATTTGAGCTTCAGCCTAATCCCCCCTGACCTTCTTTTCTATACTCAGCGGGACTGACGCCTGCATACCGCTTGAACATGCGGCCGAAATGCTCCGGTGACTCATAGCCCACCTCATAAGCAACCTCGTATCGTTTTTTGTCCGTAGTGGCAAGCAAATGCTTCGCCTCTTCAATACGCAGCTCGGTTACGTAATCCCAAAGGTTCTTTTTCATCTCCTGCTTAAACAGATAGCTTAAATACGCCGTACTGAAATGGACCTCATTCGCTATATCTTGAATTTTGAGCGCAGGATTCCGGAAATTCAGACGAATATAGCCCGTTATTCTCGCAAGTATGGATTGATCCCGTTCCTTGACGAGCAGCCGGACCAGCTTGGCGGTCTCCTGAATGTATTCCCGCAGACGTTCAATTCTTGCCTCTCCAGCCATATGCTTGAAATAAACGTCCGGGTCAAACCGCTGCAGCGAGATGCCATTTGCCGTTCCGTATTCCAGCATCAAGCCATATAAGCGGTAAACCAGCATGCCGAAATAGCTGTTAAACAGCTCGGCTGATTGGCCAAGCTCCTTCAGCGGCTTGATAATCGTTCCCGTATCGACTGGCAGCGGTTTGTCGAGGCCCGTTTTTAGACCCTGCACGTACTCGTCAACCTTTGCCATCCACTCCACGACACTGAGGTTTTCCTGCGCTAGAACATCCTCGTAATAGAAGACGTGGTTGCTTGGGTGGAGGGTTTTCCACTCGGCTGCCGTATTGGCTTCCTCCATAAGCTTAGGCAGCATGAAAATGTCCGAATGAAGCGTGCTCATCCCGATCGTTGTCTCGACATTCAAATATTGCTTTAAGTTCATATGGATCATCTGTCCGATCAAATGCATTTGCGACTTGACATGAAAGCGCTGGCCGGACATCTCTTGCTCATTTAGTTGAATAATGCCGATCAACTCATTGCCGAACCCGTTGAAGGTTAAGCCATGCCACTCGGACAGGCTTTCCTCCATAATATTAATCGATGCGTATTTAAGCAGCTTGCGATCCTGAAGCGTAATTTCGCGGTTGCTGAAGCCGCCGTGATTCAAGCCTAGCCGAATGGATACAACCCCCAGATAATGGCCCTTAATCTGCTCGCCAAGCTCAGCGATCAGCTCCTTATAGTCCCTCTTGGTTAGGTTGCGCTCCGTAACGAGCTCCATTAGCAGCTCATTGCGGCTTAACGCTTCCGTTTTTTCCTTTTCCCGCTGCCACTTCGATAGCTCCAGCGACTTCCTCCCTATCTCTTCCTTTTCGTTCAATACTTTTCGCACGACGCGCAGCAGGTCCTCCTGCTCCACCGGCTTAACGAGGTAATCACGGGCTCCGAGGCGCATCGACTTTTTGGCAAAATCGAATTTCTCATGCGCGGAAATAACAATGATGGGCAGATTCGGCTGCTCCATATATATCGTCTCCATCAGCTCGATGCCGCTCATTCTTCCCATCTGGATATCGGTAAGCACCAAGTCGAACGTATCCATTCTCAAATAATCGATCGCTTCGAAGCCGTTCAATGCCGTCTCTACATAGGTAATATTCAAATCCGAGCTGAGCAAAAAATTTTTAATGCCCATGCTCACACGCGGCTCGTCGTCTACAACCAATATCTTGTTCATGAATGTGAGCCTCCAATTTGAGCAGAATAGCTAGCCTATCGGGACGATATAGATCCGATTCCAATCTTCTACTAACAGTCTAATGACGCTGCCTCGGCTTAGCCATGATCTTTCCTTCGCGAATTGTGATGTATATGAGGAACCTTTACGTATGATCGGTGAATCTGGAAGGAGGCTGCTGATGAAAGCGTTTAAATATTTTGGAAAACGTATAAGGATCGGAAAAGCCAAGCTGATAGGCGATCTGCTTGACCGTCAGCTTGCGGCCCATGAGCAGCTCCCGAGCGCGGTTCATTTTCATTTTGGTAATGTAATGCTGTGGCGTCAGCCCTATATTCGCTTTGAAAAAGGCATAAAAATATTTAGGGGACATGCTGATCAGCTCGGCTAAATGTTCGGCTGAGATTTGTTTTTCGATATGGTCGTCGATATATTGAAGCACTGGCTTTAGCTTGTCGTAGCTCCCTCTTTGAGGAGCGGAGGGCATCTTGTCTAAGGGGTTACGTGCAGACGCAGCAAGAAGCTTGGCAAGAAGTACAAGGAAATACCCCTTCAACACAAGCGCTGACATCGGCTCCTTGTTTTTGAAGGCGTCAAAGCTGGCTCGAAACCGCGGTCCTTCCTCTTGAAAATAACGCTGCGGAATTAACCCCATCAGCCCAAACTCGTCCAGAAAGTTGATCCGCTTGCCTACGGGAAAATCGAAATGAATAAATATATGGGTACAAGCCGCAGCATGGCATTCCGCGGAATAAGGCACGCCTGGATTAAAAAACACAATATCGCCTGCTCGGGCGACAGCTCTGCCTCCATGGCATTCAATTGTGATCTCGCCGCTTGTCACATACCACAAATCGTAGTCCGGATGCTTCTTCTTCTCCGACCAGCCAATCTCATGTGCAGCATACCCGCTGTTGTTGAATCTCAGCTCGACGTCCTCGATTAAGGCATTCATCCTGTTTCTATCCAGCACCGGCTATCATTCCTTATCCTGAAATACTCTCAGCCATCAATCCATACTTGTAACCATTTTATGTGATTACTCCCCTTTGTACAATGAAATCAATGACTAAATATCCCGTATAGGAGTGCTGAAAAATGAACCGAATAGGCTGGTGCATGGGCATTGAGCAAGCAGCTTTTCTGGCAAGCAAAGGCTTCGATTATATCGAATGCCCTTTATCCTCGCTTCCCCTTGAGGATGAGCTCGCTTTGGCGGAGCGGCTGCCGCTGTTTCTGGACTCCCCGCTTCAGGTGGGCGCCATGAACCTGTTTCTTCCGCAAGGCATGCTTGCGGTTGGACCGGAAGTTGACCGGGAACGACTTCGCCGATATGTAAGTAAAGCCGGTGAGACGATAAGCGCAATCGGAGCCCAGATTGTCGTGCTTGGGAGCGGCCGACAGCGCATGATTCCCGAAGGCTGGTCGAAGCAGCAGGCGGAGGAACAGCTGCTTGAGCTGCTGCAGTGGATTTCGGAGGAATGGACAGGCAACGGAGCCGTACTCGCGCTTGAGCCGCTGAACCGAAAGGAATCGAACCTGATTAACCGTGTCGAGGAAGCTGCACAGCTTGTCAGACAGCTGGGTCATGCGAATATACGCGTGCTCGCCGATTTCTACCATATGGATGAAGAGGAAGAGCCGCTTGATACTCTGCTGATTCACAAGGAATGGATTGCCCACATTCATGTTGCGGATACGGGAAGATTGGCTCCGGGAACGGGCTCCTATCCCTATGAGCGGTTTTACCAGCTGCTGCGGAAGATGAACTATACCGGCATGATTTCAGCCGAATGTACGCTGACGGCGGCAGATACGGAGCTGGCGGATAGTTTGGCGTTTATGAGGCGAATGGCGGCGAATGGGGCCTAGTATACGGAGTAGAGCTTGCGGTGAATAGGTGTTAGAGCATGAAAGAGCTGCCCGTCTATAGCGGCAGCTCTTTCTTTATTTTTTAATTTAGGTCAGCTTTTTTGTGAAAATAATTTCTAATGGCTGGCTTTCGAGTAATAGGCTTCCCGCGTCTTTGTAACCTAATTTTCGATAAAAGTGCTGCGCGCCTTCGTCAGCTTGAGTCGATGTCATGACCATCGAAAAACCTTGCTGCTTCATTTCATTTTCCCAAAACTCGACGACATGCTTTCCTAGGCCTGTACCACGGTACTTCTCTTCGATCCAAATCATATTCATAAACGGAGTATTATCCCAAAAGTAACCGAAGCGCATCCATCCTATTATGGCTTCACTATCATCCCGCAATAAGTAGATTTCCCTCTCCCTTATTTTGGGTGCAATTAATTTCTCCGCCAGATGATGATCCCGGCCTCTGATCCAATCCGAATCCTTTTCCGTTGCAGCTGAGATTTTCATGGTTTGCTTTTCCTCATTTCAACACCTTACATGCTTGCGTTTGAATCCAATTCGCCCTTTATCTACTGCTGTTTGAATATTATCGGAAGCGCATATCAACTTGCTTTTTGCTTTGTCCTTGTTCACTTCTACCGGACCTACTGCCTTCGCCGTCTCGAATGCCTGATCATGAAGAGGCGCATAGGATACTCCTACAGTAAAAAGAAAATTATTCATCGAGTATACGGCTCGTTCAGGAACATCGCGAATCGTTTTTTGTACGATTTCAAGCATATTGGCAAGCTTGCTTTCGGAGAATTCATGGTCCGGCCGACTACCCAATAGCCAGCAATAACAGCTCCAGCCCGCTGACATCTTCAGCTCTTCACCGCTTGCGATCCATTTGTCGGCAACTTCCTGTGCAATATCGGTTTCGGACAAGGTTACGGCCACTACAAAGTCAGAAATCATATAAAAATAAGCCGCGTCTATCCAACGGTCAAAATCAGCTTCCGTCATGGCTTTCGGATCTGCAATGACGCCCGCAAAGTACATCGCGTCATAATTCCCCGTGGCATACAGCTCCTCTGCCAGAGGTTGATCCTTTTTGATTTTCTTCGCGATGGGCTTCATCTCGCCTGTAGTCACACCGAATAGCGGTTCCTGTGCGCCATTGGATACATATATTTTTTTCATTCGTTCCTTGCTGAGACCTTCAAGCTCCTGCATGACCATTTCTACATTCATTGTTTAACACTTCCCTTTAGGTGAAGGATATCATCCATTCTATCATAAAATAGTCGGTACCATCCCTCCATCCATACGAATCGGAGAACCTTTAAACGCGGAAGCATAAGGACTGCATACAAAGGCCGCTAGTCTACCGATTTCAATAGGCCTGATAAATCGCTGTATTTCAGATTGAGGCAGGTTCGTAGCCATGAAATGTTTTTCTTTTTCCGAAAAAGCCATACCATCATTAGCGTATATGCCCTCAATAATGTGCTGCACCTTTTCCGAAAGCGTTGGGCCTGGCAGAATCGTATTGACGGTGACTTCCGTTCCTATCGTTAATTTGGACAAGCTTTTGGATAAGGATAACAGCATGGATTTGGTCATAGCGTACTGCGGCATTTGTCCCGAAGGCATAATGGCTTCCTCGCTCGCAATAAAGATTATGCGGCCATATTCGTTTTTTAACATTTTGGGCAAATAAAATTTAGATAATGCGTTTGCAGCCAGAACATTCGTCCGGAAGTATTTTTCCCACACTTCATCGTCAATGTCCTCGTATCTCATTATTTCATAAATACCCATGTTGTTAACCAAAATATCGATAGTAGGGTATTTCTCAAATAAAGCTTCCCTTTGCGCAATATCCACAATATCGGCGGCAGCATTCTGTGGAGAGGTACCTGGAAATCGTGACTTTATTTCATTTACCGTTTGTTCGACCTCTTCATTATTCCGTCCGTTAATGAGTACATGCACGCCTTCTTTGGCGAGCTCTATGGCGATTGCTTTGCCTATCCCTTTCGTCGACCCTGTGACTAAAGCTGTTTTATTATTTAATCCCATATCCATCATTTATTTCTCCTTTATATGTCGGATAGGGATTATGTTACCTTGTACGTTTTATTCAGTAACTAGCCTATTGCGCCAAAGTTCTTGTTTAACACGCCAATTCGAAGGCGTGTCCCCTTCCCATAGACGGAAGGCGCGGTAGAAGGAGTTCTGGTCCTCATATCCAATCAAGAAAGCTACCTCTTTAATATCGAGCGAGGGGTCTGCCAAATATGCCAACGCCTGTTCATGCCTAGCTTGTGTCAACACCTGCTTAAAGCTCATGTTTTCATCCGCAAGCCGGCGCTGCAAGGTACGATTGCTCAACCCCATTTCCTTCGCGGCAGTCTGGATGTCGGGGCGCCCTCCAGTGAGGCTGCGTTTCATAATCCATTTGACCGTCTCGGTAAAGGAGCGGCTGCTCTGCTGTTCATCCAATGATTGGTCCAGAACAGGAGTCAGAACCTCCAGCAATTCTTCGTTGTATGAGACAAATGGACGGTCCAGATCGCTTCGATGCAGCGTTAAACGATTATATGGCGTACCCATCCTCACGGGACAGCCGAAGTACGCTTCAAGTGTCTGTGTGTCACCCATTGCTTGCGAAAATTCGACAAGCCTTGCCGTCAACGGTTGACCCGTGCCCCGGCGCCCAAGCTCCAGAAGGCATGCCAATGTGATGCCAACCAGCATCGGCGGGCCGGATTGCTCGTTATGCAGCCATTCCAATTCGATTGCGCAGAGCTCGCCTTCCTCCGTGATACGCAGGTTTTCAGGCGGGCACAGCTGTTTGTACCGTGCCATTCGATTTAGAGCGTCGCGATAGTCACGAGCGTGGTAAGTCGCTAAGACGGTCGGCGGGTACTTCGCTGTTTCAAAGGCGGTCGCAAGCAAGGTGATTCCTTTCGCCGTATCGCCAATAAGATCGGAATACGCCTGCCAGATCGCGAAATATTGGGCGGTATTCACGATAGGTTCATTCACAATGGAGAGCGGCAGACCTGCTTTGCGTGCTACTTCATGGGTGGCGATGCCTAAATCTCGTATTCCTGCCCAGAGACCTAACGGAATTTTAATACGCTCAGAAACATGAGACTTCATACATATGGACTCCTTTATCTGCTTGCATATTCATATATGTTCATTCCTGTTGGTTGAAGCTCGGTATCCTGCATGAAGTCGCCTTGAAAGGTTCTATTATAGTCGTTAATATATGCGTTCCGTTAATCATCCATCATTATCGATCTTCTTGCAAACAAGCCTCGATGAATTCGAATAAACTTTTTCCTTCTACGGAACGGTATCCCCAATCATGCCAGAAGTATAACACTTGCCCCACGACTCCCGCTTCTGCTGGGTCCGTATCTATGCATAGGTAATCCCCGCCGCCGTTTCCGGCAATGGGAATCCACTTGGCATTCCATAGAACTGGCTTAATTTCACTGTCTATACTCATCTCCAAATCATCGGGATCGAATTCCTCTTGGAGGAAAGTCCAGTTGTCTATGATTTCCGAAATCGGGGAAAGAGTCAGGTTCCTAACAAAAGAACGAACCCCCACTCCGCCATTTTGTCCGTTATGCACGCTATAGAAGCTTTTTAACGATTCAGGTAGGGTGATTTCCAGTGTACGCTCGATGAGCTGGAAATCCTCATCCCTTGCGCCTGGTTGCAGATGCAATGATTCTTTAACATTCGCTTCCGTATCCGAACTTCTATCCACTATACGCTCCCATAGCCGATCAGCTTGGTTGTTCATGACATTAGCCTCCCTTTCTTTGAACGTTTCTTTCCGATCCTACAAACCGCATATACGATTGATCACGTTCGGCAGATCCATCAAGTTATCACAAATCGCGTCAGGCTCTGTATGCGATTCATCCTTGCTTTTAAGAATGGCAAACATCCCGAGCTCTTTAGCGGGAATAATATCTGCCCTGAGACTATCCCCTATAAATACGGTACGCTCACACGAGGAATCTAAATCTTTTAAAGCAATGTTGAAAATGGCGTGATCCGGCTTTTTAATATGGACCTCACCTGAAGTAACAATGACGCTGAAATAATCGGTTATCCCTAATGCGGAAATCTTATTGCGTTGATAGAAATCTCTGCCGTTCGTAATTAGACCCAGTTTATAGCCTTGCTGCTTTAATATGACGAGCATCTCATGCAACCCGGGGAAACCCACGCTGTGCAAATGAAAATTTGTGTTCAAATCAGTTAACAGCTCCGCGTACAGGCTCTTCTCGATATGGAAGATGTCTATCAGCTTCGCATAAACTTCCTCTTTAGGCATAACGACGTTGTTTAATTCGGTGAACTTGTCTATGAACTCTCTTTTATTCGGAATAAATCTAATTAAACCAAACTGATTATACTGGTAATTCGCAAAGCTTAGAAGTGACTGGTTTTTATCGAACAATGTCTGATCCAAGTCAAAAATGACGGTATCTATTTCCCTTAAAACAGTCCTCACCCCTTACAAGCTGCTTATTATGAAAATACTGTTCTACAAAGTTCGACAAAAAGAAAACAGGACTTCTATAACATTACATTGAATCAATGGCTTTATCCATATAACATCTTTCATTTCTTGATTATGATTGTTTTTGCAATCTGATATAAAGCCACTTTATGATCAGTTGAAGCTCCAAATTCCATTAACCCCACTTTCTTGAACTTACCATCATCAGTAGGTGTTGCAATATACCACCCTTTCTTATTTTTGCGGTATCCAACAATAAACAAATATCGTAACGCCAGTTAATTATTTTTACCCAAACGTCTTTTTTTCGAATACTCGGTTGTCCGTCCGTTGAATAGTACCGTGAATTTTTTGACTTAGCGACCATGCCTTCAAGTTCAAATTGTTTGATTTTTCCGAAGAGCTCAATGCCCTTTTCTTGTATATAAAATAATTGTGGTTGATTAACAGTCACCTCATCTAGCAGCTGCTTTCGTTCGAGAAGCGGCATATTCATTACTGACTTTCCACGATGTTTTAATATATCGAAATATTTTTTATCTTGTCCAAAAAAAAATAAAACTCCGACGATTGGAGTTTTCAAATGACAACAAAAAAAGACTAGTCCGAAGATTAGTCGTTTGCATGTAATTTCTATATTGACTACCTCGTAGTTTCATCAACTTCACGACGGGCATTAATCATTTCCTTTTGAGCAGCGACTTTCCGAAGTTGTGTATTGTGTTTCTAGCGCTCGTTTGCCATATGAGCCTTCATTCCAGCTTTCGCTTCCTTATGGGCTTGTGCAAATAACATGGCTCATTCCTCCTTAAATATCTACGATAGTTTCTGCGAGGTTTTTTCTCTAGAGACTAAGGATTTGATTCTAACTGGAGGGGTTGTCCTTCTTGTGCTAAAGTCTCATCTTTTATGAGTCTATCTAACTCTGTAACCTTATTTGAATCTATTACATTTAAAAATTTACGTACAACTCTTGATTTCGTGGGGTCTTCCTTTATCGTATAATAGCAGAAATCAACCAGTGTGTCTTGTTCCATTAATTTGTTCGGATTATCTTCATCCCATGTCACTAAAATAGGAGTATCTTGAATAACTTCTCCAATATCATAGTCATTACTACATATAATCGATGCACCTATTAAAAGTGCTGCTGCTAAACTATGTATTTCACCGAGATTATTCGTATGTTTTATTGGACGATTTTGTGCTTTTTTCTTTTCATCTAATTTAGCAAAGGCTTCTCTCATATCGCGAAAATAGCTTTGGTACAAAGCAAAATCTTCGTCTGTTAATGCTTTCTCATCTTCTGGATTGAATAATTTCCATTTTCCTTGGGCAATATAATCTTCGACGGGTTTTCTAACTTCAGATTTCAACAATTCTTTGAGTACGACTTGATGGATATATATTTCACTATACTGTGAATCGATCCATGAAAACACGTTGGCGGATCTAAAGGTTGCAGCATGAATCAATATATTTGAATCTACAAATACTTTACCTTTACGCATCTTCTTCGTGCCTCTTTGTAAGTGAGTCATGCTGAATCTGTTCTGCAATCTTGGGTGAATATTTTGATATTTTATTAGCGGCTGTAAGAATATCTAACCCTTTGTGCTCAACATTTTCTAAAACTACTTTCTCATACTCAACAAAACGCACTTCTGGACTTGAATGGTCTGAAGCGGAAGCTGGAAGACCTAGTTCGTTACGCCGAGCTAGCCATTCTAATTCTTCCAATTTATTAAGTTTATTACCTGATATGATTTCACCTAACTCGCCCAGTCTTCTAACTACAGTTTTATAAGGAGCGTAAGAAAGATCTGCAATTTGTAGAATAGCTCTTTCTTCACCATATTTAGTTTTAAATTTATTCCAGAAGTGCTTTGTTAGAGCTTTAGGAAGCATAATTGCTGCTGAGAAACGATCTGCAGCACGTTCATGGTCAAAATCATTATCTTGCATCTTACTTCCTTCTATTAAATGCCACAACTCATGAGCTGCTGTAAAATAACGTGTACGCAACGAATGAAAAGTATTCAATGCAACAAACTGATCCCCATTTTGATGAGAAATAGCTGCACCAAAATATTTTTCATCTTCCACATATTGATATATTATTTTCACTTTGTCAGATAGCAAACGCTCAATATGAGAACCAATGAATATATCTTGACCTATTGCATCTTCCAAAAAGTCAGCTGCATAAGCTTCGGCAACCTTTTCAGCCTTTTCTCGATGATCCATTAAGTCACCTGCTCTGTTAACTGCTCTTTGAGTCCCACATAGTCTTCAATTGCAAATAACAAGGAATCAAATTCTATTTTTGAATGACGATTTGACGTACTGCCTCTTAACTGATACGTCAATACCCCCCGCTCTTGTGTTTCTGGCTGAAGAAGATCTGACATCTGTTTGTTCAACAATTTTGCTAGTGGTTCAATATAATATGGCTGTAGCACACGTTTTCCTGACATCACATGACCTACCATAGCTTTACTAATGTTAAGTTCATTTGCTATATCTTGATAAGATTTGCCCTCTTTGTCCAACCAAGCCTTAACTTTGCTAATTATAATTTCATCTGTTTTCATACATACTTCCCCCTGTTCCGTATACAAATATAATACCATTTTCTGTAGACGTATACAAACCGACTCATCTTATTATATGCATTTTAGTAAGAAATGATACAGACGTTGATTATTTAAAATTCTTAGAGCCTGTATTCTTTTAACTAACGTTTCCCGTTAAGAGGATAACTAACTCCAAATTGGCGACCTACTTTAAATATTATGATTTTCATGTTTGTCAGTTATCATCCAATTTCCATTTTTTAAGTTTTACCTTTAATTTCATTGGAACTTTTGATGAACCATATATAACTTTCTTTGAGTCTTTGTCTAATCATCTGCTTCACCAACTGATTGAATTATTGTTCGAGCAGTGCAGGTAGCTATTTATTCCCGTATTAATTGTACTTATAGTATTTGGGATATGGAATTTAGTCTGGTTGACATTAACAAAGAACAGGTATCAGGACTTTATTGTAGCTGTGCCTAAAAATGAACGGAGGACATATGTAATTCAAGAAGAGGGGTATGCCTATAGTGTGAAACTACCCGATTACATAAGCTTCACTGGTAATCTAGCGATTACCAATTCCGAAAAAGGGGAGCTTTTAATTATATGGCCATTAATTAATGGCGGTTATGAATATGGAATGAGATTTCAGAAAGACGGAGAAGCCTATGAGATTTATGTCGATGATAATATGCAACCAGTGAATAAGGATGATGTTCAAACGGTACAACTCGTACAAAAATACAAATCTGAGATAGATGAATTATTTGAAAGAGCCCGGGAAAGTGGAGTCTTAAATAATGATGGGTTCGGGTCAATAAACTAGTTAAGGGTGCAGTTCATACGGCATCTGCTCCCTTTCTTTATATGGCAGCTAATCTGGATTCACTTGCATGTGCTTACTAATAACTTCTACTTGTTCGGCTCCTGTACGTTTATATCTATTCGTTGAAGGTTGGTGATGAACGATAGTGTCACGTTCATACCAATCGTACAATCAGACAAAACATGGCTGCAATAAGCTAGAATTGATCACAACATAAAGAGATTACATCATCGTTGGCCATCGCTTGTTCTTCTATACTTTATAATGTAAGCGATTACATATTAAAAGGAGGCGGATTGATGATTGCGCTTTGAGGCGCTCATTGGAATGGTAACATGTACGGCGTTATACTCAACGATTCAAAAAAAATGGAGGAATGAAAAATGATGGCTGCACCCCCGAGAGCTAATCGGGCAAGAAGAGCTTTCTACTACTATTTGGGTCTTATTGTATTCCTGAATACGCTATTGCTGGTCCCTGCCCCCTCTTCAGCTGCTGTAGCACCTTTCCCCGGTCCAAACAATCCGCTTATCTATGATGATTTCAACGGTGGCGGCGTGTTTAAACTGAACTGGATGAACTGGTTTAATCAAGCGGGCGGCACCGGAGCCTTCACGAAAACGACGGTTGATACGCGCTCCGTAGGCAAATTTGCACAAACGCCGGCAACGAACGCCTCTTGGGCCAAATTCCAGCCATGGAATGAGGTTGTGAATTTAACCGGCTACCGCTACCTGAACTTTACCATGAAAAATCCTGGATATGCCGATTCCCTCATTCGTATCGTGATTAACGACGGTTCGAGAAACTATACCCTTACCAACAACTGGGTAGCCGTGTCTAACGATTGGAGCGTAAGCCAGTTCGATCTCGATGCGCTCGTTCCGGCCATGAATAAAGAGAAGATTAAATTTGAAATTTGGCTGAGACAAAACGGCGGCGCTTACGGTGAAATTTTAATTGATGAGATATCCGCCACAACCGCTTCCAGCGGTACTGCCCCAACGCTAACCGCTACAAGCATGACCTCCAACTCAGATTCAGCGAGCAATCAGAACACGCTGTTCACCTTTCAAGCGACATATACGGATGCAGATAATCAAAAGCCTTATGCCATGTAGGTTGTAGTTGACGATAAAGCCTACGACATGCGGGAAACGGACAGCGCGGACACCACCTATTCGGATGGCAAAAGCTATGTCTTTATGACGAAGCTGCCGGTGGGCAGCCATGCGCATTACTTCCGCACAACGGATCTTACCTCGAACGAGGTCAAAACCGCTGTTCAAGCTTCACCCGTCGTGGCCTTCTCCGAGCAGGTCATTGACGTGGTCGTCAGCCAAGTCGGCTACAACACCAACGATTTCAAAAACGCCAAGGTCACCTCCTCAGTGAAACTGACGGATACCTCCTACGCGGTTAAGGGTGGCGGAAACGTCGTCGCATCAGGCAGCATGGAATATGAAGGCGTTGTGTGGAACAAGCATGTCTATTCCATCGATTTCTCCTCTGTGACAACAAACGGCAACGCATATACGCTCAAAAGCAACGGAGTTTCTTCATTCATCTTCCCGATTCAGTCCAACATTTGGGATGGATTTAAAGACGAAATGACAGCCTTCTATCGTCTCCTGCGCGCGAGCGCAGCCACCTCGGATGCCTATCCGGCAGGCTATAGCAGCGTAGCGCCTTCGGCGAAGATGTTTCATCCGGCTGGGCATCTCGATGATGGGGCGTCCGCCGACGGCAGCACGCATTATGATCTGACCGGCGGCTGGTATGACGCTGGCGACTACGGCAAATACGGCGGCAACCAATGGGTTGGCGCGCAGATTGCCCTCGCCTATGTCCGCTATGCTGATTCAAGCAGCGTTAAGTACGATAATGACAACAACGGCATCCCCGACCTTGTCGATGAGGCGATCTTTGGAAGCGAGTACTTAGTCAAGTATGCCGACCAGCTTGGCGGGGCCATGTATGATCTTAAGAATAACGCTTCGTTCGTCCACCCGCATAAATCAACGGATAACATTGTCGGAACGGCTGATGACCGTAAAATTTCCGGCTATGGCGTAGGAGGCTCCGCCAAATCCGCAGGAACCCTTGCCGCTACGGCGCGTGCCATACGTATTGCGATTGCAGAAGGCGACATTGCTCCTGCCAAAGTCACGGCACTCACTGCTTTTGCCGAATCATGCGAAGAGGCTGCCGTTACTTTTTACGATTATGTCGTAGCCCATCCCACTGACCCGCATGGCTCCTACAGTACGAACGGCGGTATTGCTAACGCAAAGCTGCTGGCGGATGTAGAACTGTATCTTTTGACGAACGACGCGAAATATAAGGATGCTGCGACTGCTAATATTAATACGCTGACCTTCGGCGACCTATATGCGACTAATTACTGGGATATGCGCCCGATGTCGCTTGCTGAGTTTTACCCGGCTGCCGATTCCGCAACGCAGACTCACATCCACGGCTTGCTGAAGCAGCAGTTAAACTACTTCCTCTCCAATACAGACGATACGCCTTATGGCGTTTTCAATCAGTTCAAAAACTTCGGCGTCAATGAGCCGCATGCTTCTTACTTGGGCGACTTGCTTCGGTATTACGAGCTGTTCGAAGATCCTGCCGCCCTGCGCGCCGTATTAAAGGGCATGTACTGGATTTTTGGGGAAAATCCTTGGAATATTAGCTGGGTTTCCGGCCTTGGCTCCGACTTTGTTGACTTCCCGCATACGAGATATGACGAGGAATCCAATACGGCCGGCGGTACAGGCGTTGTATTCCCAGGCGCCATGGTCAGCGGACCGAATATGAAAAATACAAAGGACAAAAAAAGCGTAAGCCCTTGGTATGAAGACCGTTCGCTTTTCTTGGATGATACGAATCAATGGCGGTACAACGAATTCAGCATAAGCATTCAGTCCGGGCTGCTCTACACGATTATGGGTTTAAGCGCGACCGACACCTCCAATACTTCCGGCGGCACCTATCCGGTAGAGGTTCCCATTCTATCGCCTATCATTGGCGATTACGTCCGCGGCAACGTAACGGTATTTGCGGATCCAGAGCCTGGCTTAACCGCCATGGAGTATAAGGCCGGCGGCGCATACAGCGCAATGACGGTTTCCGGTTCCGTTTATTCTGCCACTATTAATGAGAGTGCTTCGGCTCCTTATAGCAACAAGCGGGTTGATATTAGAGGCACTGACACGCTCGGCAACCATACGTTCAGCTCCACCCACTATACCGTTGCGGCACCGCTGCCTGATCCATCGACACCGCTGCTTTATGATGATTTCGGCGGGGGCGGCCTGTGGGGATCTACGGGCGGCAATAACCAATGGGTAAATTGGTACAGCCAAAACGGCGGAACGACAACCTTTGCCAAAACGACAGCGGATAGCCGTACGGTTGGCAAATTTACGCAAACGCCAGCTTCTGCTACCTCCTATGCCAAATTTCAGCCATGGCATGACGAGGTTGATTTATCCGGCTACCGCTACTTGAACTTCGGATTAAAAAATCCTGGATCTGCTGATCTACGTGTCAAAATCGAGCTTTCAGACGGTACCCGCACGCATAACCTGACAGGCGGCTGGGCGACTGTACCTGCCTCGTGGACGAACCTGCAGGTTAATCTGGACGGACTCGCTTACAGCGTCAATAAGACAAAGGCAAAGCTGGCTATATGGCTCAGCTCAACCTCCGGCGTCTACAACGAGCTGCTGGTCGATGAAATTACTGCGACAAATATAGCAAGCGGAAGCGCGCCGACCCTCACATCGGGCAGTGTAGATCTCGCTGCGGGAGATGCCGCAACCGACTTCACGTTTAACGTGACGTATACGGATGCAGATAATGAAGCGCCTTTTGCTATGGAGCTTATCCTTGACGGCGTCGTACGGAACATGACCCCAGTAAATACAGGCGATACCACGTATTCGGATGGCAAAGCCTATACGTACACGGCGAAGCTGCCGCTCGGCGTCCATTCCTACTACTTCCACACGACGGACACGACTTCTAACGCAGTCAGTAGCGCCGTGCAGTCTGGTCCCGAGGTCAGCAAGGCGCTTTTCTCCGATGATTTTGGCGACGGGAATGCCGATGGATGGTCCCCCGTCAGCGGAGCATGGGCCGTACAATCCGGGCAATATAACGGCCAAGCAGCCGGCGGCAACAGCCACTCCGTAACCGGCAGCGTCTATTGGACGGACTACACGCTGGAGGCCAAAGTGAGCGTCACCAACAACTCAGGCGGCAATAAGGATGCAGGCCTCGTATTCCGTTACACGGACGAGAGCAACTATTACGTGCTTTATCTTAAGAACAACGATAAATCAGGCCGCAAAATGGAGCTCGTCAAAATCGTTGGCGGGGTTAAAACCTCGCTTGGCTTCGCTAACCCGAGCATAGCTGCGGATACTCTGTATCCTTATAAAGTAGTTGTTGATGGAAGCTCCATTACCGCCTATAAGGATGGCATTGCCGAGATCAGCGTAACCGACAGCTCCTTTAGCAGCGGCAAAATAGGCGCACGAGTATATGCGCACACCAAAGCCATTTTTGATGACGTGATTGTAACGAGATAAGAGGGGCTGTATAGAAAACAGAGCTGTCTCTGAGGTCAATTCAAACCTTTTAGACAGCTCTATTTCTGCTATAAAGATATGTAAGTTTAAAATCACCTCAGTGTACGCTCTTCTCGCCCGCCCCTTCTTCCAGCTCATAAAACGATTTCCGCCCCCAAACGATGAATGCCGTAGCGGCCACACCAATCACGGCGCACATTAGATACATGGTTGAATAAGAGGTCAGGTCGGCAACCGGTCCCATAATTATGCCTCCTAAGGATACACCGAGATCCGCTGTCGCGATAAACAATCCGATTAACACGCCTCGTTCCGCCTTAGGCAGAACAAAGCTCAAGTATGTCGTCAACGTTGGATAGAGCATTGCCTGCGCGATACCGAGCAATATCGCGCCTGCATAGAACAAAGCAGCCCCCGCGCTCGCGGAGAAACTGACGGCAAGCAAAGCTGAGATGAGAAGCAGCATCAGCCCTCCGACGAAAGAGGAACGCCACTTGCCATCGGACGGTATCCATTTTCGGAGCAAAAATCTTGCAGCCACCACAACCGAGGCCTGAATCATGAGGTAAACTGCCGCACTGCCTCCACTGATCTGCGGTGCATACAGCGGTACAAACGTGGTTACTGCACCAAACACCAATGAGGCACTTAGCATCAACACGCCGCATCTGAATAGATGTGGATTCCTAATAAACTGGCCCATGGCTTTCATCATTGACCTTTTAGGACTCCGCTGTTCACTCCCGTTTCCCGCTTCCGCTGTCTTTTGCCCAATGCGTGCTGTAAAGCCCACAATGCCAGTCAATATCGCGATTGTAGTCATCGATATGGCAAATGCGCTCATCTCTCCCGTCTCCCACATGCCAATAGCCAGCAGCGGTCCGAATATTCCAGGCAAATAGGAGCATAGAGAATACATAGAGATACCTTGCGAGCGGTCCTTGTCGGGCAGTGCGTCGATAATGCCAAGCTGCAATGCCATTGAGAAGAAGGCGGTGCACACACCTTGCAGCATGCGTGCCAAGAAGTATCCCTCAAGACCAGTAAACGTGTATAACAGAAGCGCAAGAGCATTGACGGTAAGCAGGACGCGCAGCACATGGACCGGCCCGTAACGCTGAATCAGACCGCCGGCCCACGGCCTTAAGACCATCGTCGTTAACAAGTAGGCTCCCATAATGATGCCGATGGTCGTATTTGTCGCCCCCAGCGCTTCTCCCTTCAATGGAATAATGACATTCAGAATCGAGTTGGCACTGAAATAGAGCAGCGTAAGCACATACAGCCGAAGAAATGACCAGGATAACGCACCTTTCACAGCTTTTTCTCCTTTCCTTATTCCCTCGGGTATAGCTCTCGTGCATCGTTACGATATGACCTTGCTTAGCAGTTCTTTTGCATACGGAGATTGGACATGCTTCAGCTCCACGGTTTCTACGAGCTCCACAATTTCTCCGCCGCAAATGATCATGATTCTGTCACATAGATAAGCAGCCGCCTGAATATCATGGGTGATAAAGATATAACCCATGCCATATGAATTTCTCAGCTTTTTCAGCAACTCCAGTACTTGCATTTGGACCGAACCGTCGAGCGAGCTTATCGCTTCGTCCAGAAGGATGCATTGGGGCTCCGCGGATACCGCCCGCGCGATGCATACCCGCTGTGCCTCACCGCCGGACAGCTCATGCGGATATCTCGTAAGATAAGATTCGTCTAGCCCAACTTGCCGCAGCAGCTTGCCTATGTCGAACGATCCGCTTGCCATCCCTGTAAGTCTTAGAGGCTCGAGAATGGCCTGGCGAACCGTAAAAAACGGATTTATGGATGACGTATAATCCTGAAAGACTGCGCTGATAGCTCCCCGTCGCGTCCTTCGATCCGCGACGGGTTTATCGCCGAATGTTATGATGCCGCTATCCGGTTCCTCGATGCCGAGAAGCAAGCGGCCCAGCGTCGATTTGCCGCTGCCGCTTTCGCCGATAATGCCTAATGTCTCGCCCTGCCTCCATTCGAACCCGATATCGCGAAGCACTTGATTACGAGCTTTGCCGAACCAGCCCGTCTGCCGATATGATTTATTAACACCCTCAACCTTCAGCAACGTCTGCATCTCCCATCAATTGTTCGAAATGGCGACTCATCGCCTGCTTGGAGGAAACCAGATAACGGGTATACGGATGGCGCGCGCCGGCGAAGATGTTGCTGGTCGTACCGTGTTCGACGACTTCCCCGTCTTTCATGACGAGCATATTGTCCGCAATGCGTCTGACTACGCCTAAATCATGGGACACAAAAATCATGGCGCTTCTCAACCGCTCACGCAACTGCACGAATTGCTCCACCACCTCATATGCATTGACGGCATCTAACGCAGTCGTAGGTTCGTCGGCGATGATAACATCAGGCTCCAGCACAATGGCAAGCGAGATCATGACCCGCTGCAGCATGCCGCCAGACAGCTCATGGGGGTAGCTGCGCATCACCACAGCTGGCTCCTTTAAGCCTACGCTGGACATCGTCGCCGTGAGTCTGGTCTCCATTTCGACACGACTCCAATTGAAATGGACGCCTAGCGTCTCTAACAGATGAGCGCCGATTGGTCGCGAAGGATCGAACGCGCTCATACCGTTCTGCATAATCATGCAGAATCGCCGCCCTCTGAACTTTCGCATCTCCTTGTCAGACAGCTTTGACAAATCCTCTCCGTTCAAAGCCACGAAGCCCGACTGTCTAACGCCCGTCCGATTAAGCCGCATGAGAGCTCTGCACGTTAACGACTTGCCGCTTCCGCTCTCTCCGACGATGGCCAAGCATTCCCCCTGTGCGAGCCGGAAAGAGCTGTCATGCACCAAAACGCGATTGGAGCGCTCCTCCCAAATTTTTAAATGTTCGACCTCGAGTACATTCATTCCGTTCATGCTACCTCCTTTCCGCGCAGCCCCGGCGGAATAACGCCTGCGCCTGCCGTGGCGCGTTTTCCCGAGAGCATCAGCTTGGGGTCAAGTGCCTTCTGCAGGCCATCCGACAGGAAGTTAACCGCCGACACCAAAATGATAATCGCCAGACCCGGACCCAACATCAGCTCGGGGCGAGTGAACATGACCGATCTCGCCTCGTTCATCATCATTCCCCACTCTGCGTGGGGAGCCTGAATACCGAGACCGAGAAAGGACAAGCCGGATATTTGGAGAATCATCGATCCGAAAGCACCGCTGGAAATAACCGCAATCTCCGGCAGCGCAATCGGCGCGATATGCCGCGTCATAATGCCAATGTGACCGATACCCAGCACTTTGGCGAACTTCACGTAGTCAGCATCCGCGTATTGCATAACCGCTGTGCGGAAGACGCGGGCAAACCAGGCCCACTTCATCATAACGAACGCGAGCAGAATATTGGTCAGCCCAGCCCCCATTATGCCGACAATCGCCAGCGTCATGACGTAGCCTGGAAACGAAAGCATGACGTCGCAAATTCTCATGATTACCGCATCGGTCTTTCCACGGAAATAACCCGCGGCAAAACCGAGAATGGCACCGATGATGGCGGTCGCACCAAGGGCTGCAAGTACCCATAGCACGCTTGGACGAATGCCGTAGATTAGGCGTGACAGGATGCATCGTCCCAAATGATCGTTGCCGAGCCAATAGCCCCAGGAAGCGCCCGAGAACCGCAGCTCCATATTCACTTCGTTTGGAGGGTGCGGGACAATTAGAGGAGCGCATAAACCGATCAATAACGTTGCCGCCACGACGCAGAGAGATGTCGCCGCCAGTTTATCCTTCATCAACCGTTGAAGCAGCTTCATTAGATCTCCTTCCTTAGCTTCGGGTTCACCGCCGTGTTTAACAAATCGGACGCCGTATTAAAGAGAACGAACGCGATGGCCAACACTAGAACATAAGCTTGTATAATGGGGAAATCCCGGTTCAAAATTGCATTGACGGTAAGCGTCCCGAGACCCGGCCACGCGAATATATTTTCTACGACGACCGTACTTCCCAAGATGACCGGTATGGCAAGACCGAACACCGATACGGCGACTTGTAAGGAATTGCGTAGCACCTGCAGGGTCAAGCTTTTTTCCGACAATCCGCAAGCCCGGCCATACAAGACATAGTCCTCGTTCAGATTGCTTAGCATTGCGCTCCGAATGATTCGGAAATACAAGCCGGCGTAACCGATTACGATGACGGTAACCGGAAGCACATAACTGAGATGCGAATCCATGCCGCTTGTCGGCAGCAAATCAAGCTTGACGGAGAAGTACCATACCATAAGTGCCGCCAGCCAGTAGGAGGGCATCGAGGTGAGCAGGAAGGAAAAGCTCCTTACCGAAAGATCCAGCCACTTGCCTTCCCTCAGGGCACAAACGATGCCAAGTGCAATCGACAGAACGATAATGAACAGCGAGGACACCAAGGTCAGATTCAGCGTGTTCATCAATGCAGGGCCGAGCAGCGACCAAACCGGCTTGCCACTCACATAGGAACTTCCGAGATCAAGCTGAAGGCAAGACAGCAACCAATCCCAGTACCGTGCCAACAGCGGACGGTCCATGCCAAGCTCACTCCTTGTCGCCGCAATCAATTCATCCGTGATGGTCGGCACCCCTTGCGCATGCAGAACGACCTCGGCTGGGTCCATTGGCGACAGACCGTTCAATATAAAGGTCAAGAATGAAATAACAAAAAGCAGCGGAATGACCGCGCCAATCCGTTTCAACGCGTAACCGAGCATAGCTCTATCCTCCACACCTCGTTTGGTCTCTGAATAAGTGGTTTGACGTTATTCGAAGCGCATCTGCTCGAATGGAAGCTCATATTGCGTTTGTTTGAATGAAATGCCTTGCAAATCCGAGGGGGCTACTATCGTAACGCTGCCGTTCGTAATCGGAATAAAAACGGCTTCGTCATGAACAATGGTAAGAATATCCTTATAAAGCGCCTTTCTCGTCTCTTCATCCGTTGATACCATTACAGCTTCGATTTTACGGTACAGCTCCTCCGCCTGAGGTATGCCGCTTGTCGTGAAGCGATAAGCGGATTCGGTGGCAAATGCGGTAATCGTGCTTTGCGGATCGTATGCCAGACCCCACGTCTGATTGAATAGCAGCTCATAATCGCCCGTTGACCGCCTGTTGGCAATCGCGGGAGATTCCTCACCGACGAGTTCCAGCTTCATGCCAATCTTGGTTGTCTCGCTCTGCAGCAGTTCCGCCTGCGTTTTCTGCGATGCAGCGTTGACATCGTAATACAGCTTGATCGATAGCTGACGTCCATCTTTTGTCCGAACCGCCGCGCCTCCATCATTCGTCCAGCCTGCATCCTCCAGCAGTTTGGCTGCCGCTTCAAGATTGTAATCCCGCTTCTGCAGCCCAACATCGGCATAATTCACGTTTAAAGAAAACAACGTCTCCGCGGGGGTTTCCGTTTCATTGAAAATCGTGCGACTAATAGTCTCCCGGTCGATCGATTGCCAGATAGCCTCCCTTACCGCCTTCTCGCTCACTGGGCTTGCGGTATTACTGCTATTCGCCACGATCATCTTCGTATTCATTGACTTGCTTCGAACAATCTGGTAGTCGCCTGAATCAGCGAGCCGCTGCATGGCGTCCACGTCAATGCTGTCGGTGCCGCGATCGTCAGTAAACACGAAGTTGACTTCACCCTTCTGCAACGCCAACAGTGTCGTCTCGCCCGCCGGCAGCACCTTTGCTGTAATCGTCTTTACTAGGGGAGCTCCGTTCCAATATTTTTCATTTGCAGCAAACCTAGCGAATTGCTCTGTCACTTGCTCGTCAAGCTTATAAGGACCTGTGCCGTTATAACCCGCTACGCCGTCTTTTGTCTCTCCGTTTAGGAAGTCCTTTGGCGAGAGGAAGACATACGGACGTGTCATCGACAGTTCAAGCAGCGTTGGATAATAAGGCTCTTTCAGCTTCAATTGAACGGTGTGTTCGTCGATTACGACGACGTTATCAAGCTTGGAAGACAGCTTAATCCACGCATGTTTGGCCGCATTGCGCTGCACGGCTTCGATGTTCAGCTTGACCGCTTCTGCATTAAATGGCTCACCATCATGAAACTTCACGTTCTTTCGCAGTTGGAAGGTATATACCTTGCCGTCTTCCGAGATGTTCCAGGATTCTGCTAGTTGAGGCTTAATGCCTTCCGGTGTATTCTCTACCAGCGATTCATATACAATGCCTTGCGCCGCCAACGATCCCGGATACAGATGCGGATTCATGTCGTTAACGTCTTTCGCGGTGGCATACACCAGCTCCAACACTTGCTTCTCTGCCACCTTTTTATTGTTGTTGCCTTTACCGCATCCTGCCAATAATACGATGACCAGAAGGAATGTAAGCAGCACGGCTGCTTTGTTTCTTTTCATTTTTTAACGCTCCTTTTTACTAAATAGTAATATTTACGAATAACAACCACTTGATTGTAATAATAACTATTATCATTGTCAATCCATTTTTTTTCTTCTCTTCTTTGTTCAAAAAAACGTTGACTGGGTTCCAATAACTTACTATGATAAAGTAAGTTTATTCGTAATTATTACGTTTAAATTCGAATACAATGTTGTCCGCACTCTGCATAACGGAACGGAGGATTGTCCGCATGAATCATGAAATGGATTTCGTCAAATGCAATCCCGCGAGCAATATGACGATTCTCGTCATGGGCGAGTTCCCCGCAGAACAGCATCCCCGAATCGCCTCGCAAATGATGGATAACAGCCACCTGTACGCCGAACAGGTCGGATTTGTCGAAAAACCCACGCACTCTGGCTTCGCTGCTAAGCTCCAGATGGCGGGAGGCGAATTCTGCGGCAATGCCTGCTTGGCGCTGGCCGCTTGTCTCGCATCTGAGCGATCAATGAAGCCGGGCGAGACGCTGGAGCTATCGCTGGAGGCTTCTGGCTCGGAGCTTCCTGTGCTCTGCCGTGTGGAGAAATTGGAAAATAAATATTTGTGCGAGGCTGGCATGCCGGTTCCGAAAGAAGTGAAGGAGGCTGTCATCCCATTTGAAGGTATGATGCTGGAGCTAGGCATCGTCCGTTATGACGGATTCTTCCATTTAGTAATCGACTGTGAGAGATTCGGAATTGAACGGGCATCGGCTGAACGTCTGGCGAAGCTACTTGGTATCGCTTCGGGAGATCCAGTGGTTGGTGTTATGCTTTACAGCCCCTCCACTCATGAGCTTACTCCACTTATCTATGTTCCCGCACTCGGCAGCTTGATTTGGGAACAAGGTTGCGGCTCGGGAACGGCTTCGCTGGGCTGTTATCTCGCATGGAACAGACGCAGTACCATAGACATGCCCGTGCGTCAGCCCGGAGGCACCATCCATGCAAGCGTTTGTTGGAGCGAGGGGGAAATAATCGGCATAACTATAAGATCCGCCGTTAGCATTGTCGCCCGAGGCAAGGCTTACATAGACGATTGCATCCAATATTCTTTGCAAGGAGGATGATCATAATTATAAATCGACTTTATCAATCACTCATTCTATTCCGTGACCGATTCGTACAAGCAGCCGCCATGTATGACGGGACCACTCTGTACCATTCGGAGCTGCAGCAGACGATAGACGACTACACCGCCTTCATCACCGATGAGAATAATCAACAGTTATGGTCTGCGCTTAAAGCCGGCGACATCGAGGAGCTCCATCCGCTTATTATGCAACTGCGAGATACATCCGCTCATTGCGTCGCTATTATGGAGAAGTATCGCGCGCTCAATCTGCTGCTAGATGGCGATGACATCCATGAGTACTTTCACCATATCGAGGCTTCTATTGAGAAGGAGTTTGGCAGCTTTACTGTGACAGCCGATTCCAAGGTGTTGCTAATCGGCTCCGGCTCGTTCCCGATGACGCCGTTGCTCATAGCGAAGCGCACAGGTGTGGAAGTGACTGGAATAGACATTGACAGCGAAGCAGTAGAATTAGGCAAGCAGGTAGTCAACCGGTTAGGCCCGGAACTGCCTATCCGGCTGGAGAACCTTCCGCTGGAGCAATTGCATGACATCGGCAAGTTTAGCCACATTATTTTTAGCTCCACCGTGCCGGTCAAATACGCGCTCCTCGATTGGCTATATGATGTGGCTCGCCCCGATGTCATTGTGGCCATGCGTTATGGGGATGACTTAAAAGCACTCTTCAACTACCCTATGAAATCTGTAGATGAGCACAAATGGCAGCTCTCCGAAACGGTTGTTCGACAGGGCCATGTATTCGATGTCGCGTTGTATCGCAAAACGTTGGCCCCCGTCTACGCAGGGGGGACTAAGATATGAGCCTGCTTCGCAAAGTCCTCATTGCAGGAACGGGTCCAGCAGCCGTGCAGCTCGCCGTGCTGCTTAAGCGATCACGAAGCAGCAGTGTCGGCATTGCCGGACGAAAGTCCGTCCGCTCGGAGCCATTCTTCGATGCGCTTCGTCAGAGCGGCGGAGCTGTTTCCGTCGATGCGGACCATCCGAGGCTGGAAGCACTTAAAGGCGAATGCTTCATCGACGCAGTATTCTATGAATATAGTAGCATTGAAGGACAGTGGGATACGCTCATTCTGTCAGTGACTGCGGATTCATATATGCCTGTGCTGGCGCAGCTGCGAACAGAGCTTTTGCAAAACCTGCGCTGCGTGGCTCTCATCTCCCCGACGTTTGGTTCCAGCGCGCTTATTCGAAATTATCTTAAGGAACAAGGCTGCAACGCCGAGGTCATCAGCTTCTCCACCTATTTAGGAGATACGCGCCGGTTGGAGGACAGAGCGCCAAATCATGTTTTGACAACTGCTAAGAAACGAAAGGTGTACGCCGGAGCCGCAGGAATTTCTTCCGAGTCCCTAGAGACGTTTCGTCAGCTCTACGGTGAGGCGGGCATTACGCTGGAAGCGATGGATTCGGCGCTCGAAGCCGAGACGCGCAACATTTCCCTGTACGTGCATCCGCCTTTATTTATGAACGAGTTCTCCCTCAGTGTCATATTCGACCGACCAGCCGTTCCGAAGTTTGTTTACAAGCTGTTTCCTGAAGGTCCGATTACTCCGGTCCTCATACGGGAGATGCTGGAGCTGTGGAAGGAAATCTCTTCACTGGTAGAAAAGCTAAATCTGACGGCGCTTAACCTTCTTCGATTCATGGTCGACGACAATTACCCGGTTAGGCCGGAAAGCCTGGCACGTCAGGATATAGATGAATTTCCGGAGCTCCATCCTTTTCACCAGCAATATTGTCTGTACGTCCGTTACGCATCGCTGTTAATCGACCCTTACTCGGAACCTGATCGGAATGGTCGATACTTTGACTTCTCAGCCGTTCCACTTCGGCCCGTATTTCTCAACCACGAAGGTGCCTGGGAAATTCCCCGAATGCCGAAGGAAGATTATTATCGAGTCAAGATCATTCAAGGCATTGCCCGTTCGACCGCCGTGTCTTGCCCTACCATCGACAGGTTTCTCGCGCGTTACGAGCGGTATCTGCTAGACGCTGCGGGATCGCTAACGGGCAGTCCCCTAACAGAAGCCTTTACGCCTCAAAGCTTCGAAGGGGATATTGGGCGAATTTGTACGGAGTTGCAGCTTACTAACGCTTTCGAAGCGTAAACGGTTTGTCTGGGATCGGATTGGATCAGATTGGATTGATTCAACCTCGCATAACAAAAGCATGGCCGCTCACGATGAACGGCCATGCTTTTGTTTGCCTTAATCTTAATGGTTTTTTCGATGGATGGGGGGACAACTTCTGGAATCCATTCGTTATGGCATCTCATTACAAAATCCCTGATGAAATTGTCAGCGGAAGGCAGCTTCATTTTGTTTTTCACGCCCTTCAGCTTCAGCCTTTATATGACGCTCTCCGATAAACCGCTAATGAGCGAATCATACAGGAGGAGCAGGTCCTTAGACGGACGAATGCCAAGCTCTCGCTTTAGGAGCTTAACGTAATCGGTATATTGAGCGGTTAACGCCTTTTTGTCGCCAATCTGTGCATGCTTCCTCATGAGCAGCGCGACGACTGGCTCATCCATTGGATTGCGTGCATATTGCTTAAGAAGCAGCTTTGACGCAGCTGTCGTATTCGCTACGGCGAGAAGCGTTTCAGCCAATTGTCTAACGAAGCGTGCATACCGTTCGGCTAACCGATCCGTTTCGTAGATTGCCCACACGTAAGCTTTGCTGCCAAATAGGTCTCCTGTATACAGCCTCTCCACAGCCAGCGCTTCCTCCACGTTATCCGCCCGTATGCTTCCAAGCTTCTCAAACAGCCGCTCAAACTCCACGTAATCAATAACCGCATCGTTTAGTTCGAGTGCATAACCATCGTTCTCTGATCGAATGGCCTCCCGAAGACCAATGGGCTCCAGTGACTTGCGAAGCTGATAGACGGTCGTATTTAAATATTTTTCGGCATTTGCGCTTGCCATTCCCGCGAATATATCCATAATTAGGCGAGATCGCGAAATCCATTTGCCGCGGCTAAGAAGCAAGTATGCGAATAGCTCGGCGCTCTTGCTAGAGATCCATTTCACGCGTCCCGTTTCGTTTCTAACGAAGAAATCGCCTAACGTCGCAATGCTAACCCGGCTAACTGCCTGATTGGCAGCACCAGAGCGATCCTGCGATTGTGTATTTTTCCTGCTCTCAAGCGCGCGGTGAACCGTTCGCTCCAACCGCTCCTGCGTCACTGGTTTCACCAAATAATCGAGCACAGACAGATCGAATGCTTCCACGGCATAATCCTTATGGGAGGTAACAAACACGATTTGTGCCTTGCACCCCGTTTCCTCCAGCTTGGCTGCAAATGCCAGCCCGCTGCCGCCAGGCATGGAGATGTCTACGAACGCAAGCTCAGTATCAGGGTTATCGCTTAGAAAAGCGGCTGCGGCATGCGTATCCGCAAATGTACCCGTTAGTTGCAGCTCCGCGTATTTGGCTAGCATTTTCCGCATAATCAAGTGCATGACCGGCTCATCATCAACTAATATGACTTTCATTCGCTATCACCGCCGACCTCTCGTTTTCATTCTGCACCTCGCGGCCCACTGATCCTGGCAGCGTAAATATAAAGGTAGATCCTTGTCCAGGCAAACTATTAAAGTTTAGGTTGCCGCCGTGCATACGAAGAAATTCACGGGTTAGAACAAGCCCAAACCTCATATTGCCGCTATCTTCCCGGCTAGCAAAACCCGGCTCCTTAAAGTACATCTCATCGTGGCGCAGCATCTGCGCCGTTTCTTCATCAATTCCGCTGCCGTTGTCGCTCACCGACACCATAACCCAATCGCCTTCAAAGAAGGCGCTCAGCTCGATTCGACCGCCAATATCGGTATACTTAATTGCATTCGACAATAAATTTCGGAATATAAGATCAAGCATTTCTTTATCCGCATTCACCGTTAGCCGCTCATCGATTTGCTCTGTAAGAGTGAGATCCTTCATCGCTGCTCTTGCTCCGGCTATGGATAGCGCTTGCCTGGCCACCTGCTGCAAATTCCACGCCGCCGGGCGAAACGCAACCTCTCCATTCTGGCTGCGATACCAATCGAGCAGGTTGTCGACTAAATGAAACGTGTCACGTACTTGCCGCCTTATTTCTTGAAACACTTCAGCATTTGCAATATCACTGTCTGTCGGCTCTTCAACAAGAAGCTCAGTGAGGCTGACAATTAGAGCAATGGGGTCGCGAATATCGTGAGCCATTACAGTAAACAGCTTGTCTTTGAAGGTGTTTAGCCGGGATAGACGCTCCGACTTCTCACGCAGTCTTTCCTCATTTTCCTTCAGCTCCGTAATATCGTTAAACATAACCATTTTACCGATTGGAGCTGCTCCGGTATCGTAAATATAAGTCAAGCTGCATATATAATATCGCTGCTGGCCGTTCAGTAAGCGCTGGAGCGAAAAACGGTCATCCCGGTATTCCCTCGATACGATGCGAGTAAGCAGTTCAGGACAAGCCGACAGCACATCCGCACTAAGCACCGGCAAAAGCTTCGCTAAACCCAGCTCGGGAAATATTTCTTCGGCCGCATGGTTGTGGTTTACGATTTGATCCTCGTAATCCAGCAGGATGACGCCATCGCGAATCGTATCGAACATTTTGGCGTAGGCAAGCGGAGTTAAACGAAGCAGCCTGAAGCGGAAGATACCCCACGCGTACACAACACCCGATACAGCGAACCCAAACGGTGTAAGGTCGATGATTTGCCCGAACATATAAACAATATTTAAGAGCATCGGAGCTGCCGCGCCAAGGATAAGGACGACAATTTGCTTCCGTACAATCGGCATTGCCCGCAGGTACATAGGAATGAAAAGTAAAATGCCGAGGAGCAATATCGTATAATTATAAATGGCGTGTACGGCATACCACGGCCCCTTTAGGGTCGTAAACACGGGCACCGATTGGTTTCTATTCGGGATATATTCTAGATATACCAGATGATGCCACTCATTCGTGACGTGCAGGAGAAACGTTACCGTGGGAACGAGAAATACGAGAAACGTTAGCCATTTCCGATAACGGGCAGCGAGCCCGGTAAACTGGATAACGAGCAGCAGCCAGAATGCAGAAACAAAAGGAATACCCAAATATTCAATCTGAAGTGACAGCTTTACGCCGCTCAAGCTTTCACTTACAATCTCGAACGCGTAGCCAAGCGAATAGCAGGAGGCCGTAATCATCATGTAAATCATCGTTCTAGCCACCTGCAGATGGCGTTTCCGATAGGATAAAAAAGACACAAACAGCATGATTGCCGTCGCGAAGCAGAGCATTATAGACATCCATTGCCTTGTATCCACGACGGTTCCTCCCTACTTCTGATCTTTCTAATATTCGACAAAATCATCCATAATCCTTGTAAACATGAGCTTTAATTGCCTAATAGCTTCAAGTGCGACGAAGTTAATGCTAATTTATTTATCGTAATTCTTCCGTTGAGAAGCCATCCCTTTTTGAAGGGATGGTTTATAAAGGGATATATATAAACACTATGGTTCATTGAATTGAAATAAATGAATAAAAAAGCTCTGCTAATGTAGGGGTAATACTAAGAGACACTTGGTAACACCACACAAAAAAACCGCAAGGATTAATATCCCCGCGGCAACGATTTAGCTGCTTATGAGCAGCCCGTCAATGACCTTCTTCAGTTCTTCCTCGTACATGGTGCCGAGCTTTCGATGTGCGATTTTGCCATTCTTGTCGATGAAAATAGATACAGGAAGAGCAGTGACCCCGTACTCCTGTGCCACTTTCTTATCCGGGTCCACGAGGGTTGTCAGATCATAGCCATGCTCTTGCATAAAGCCGCTCACCTGTTTTTGACTCTCGCCCACGCTTACGGCAAGCACTACCAGGTCTTTATCTTTGTACAACCCATTTATCTTGTTGATATCAGGTAGCTCTTTTTTGCACCACTTGCACCAAGTAGCCCAGAAGTTTAGATAAACGCTCTTGCCTCTTAAATCTTTCAAATTCACTTCGTTTCCATCGAGATCAGTCAATGTAAAATCAATCGAATCCTCTAGCGAAACGGTTTCAATCGGAGCAATGCTCTCAGCAGGCGCAGCACTTTCACTCACTGCGTCATCCGTTATGGCTGCGGTAGGCTGCGGAAGCTCGCTCGTTTCCGCGCCGCTAAAGCTGTATTGATTGGTTGCATAGGCTGCAATTACGAATAGTAGGAGGGCTATACCCCCTATAATCACGTTCTTTTTCATGTCATTTTCTCCTTTAACGGTTGGGAACGCCTATCCTGTGCGCGCAACTAATCCTCACTGTTTGTAAAAAAGAATAAAAAAAGGGCAGCGAATGCACTGCCCCATCCCTAAGTATGTTGGCTATCTGATGATTAACAGCCCTCTTCGCAGAATTCCTCATTAGACGAGGATTCTGACGACGATGAGGATGAAGTCGCCTCAACTGCCGGTATAACCACTTTGGTTTCTTGCTTCTTGATAACGGTAATCGATTTTTTTGTCTCTTCTTGCACGGCTGGAGCTGGCACCGTAGGCTGCTCTTTTTCCTTCTCAACAGCCTTTGTCTCCTGCTTTGGCGTTGTTTTCACAATCGGAGCGGACTCTTTGTCAGCCGAAGTATCAGCCTTGTTCACAGGCGTGCTTATTGCTGGCGCAGGCGCTGCTTCCTTCTTGATCGACGTGGCGCTCGATATAGCCTTTTCCGTTACCGCTGATTTTTCTTCTGCCTTTACATCAGAGTTTTTGAAAGTTGTTGCCGGGTTTGCTTCTTCCACAATCGTCGTTGGCTTTACTTCTTCCACGATCGTTGACTCTACTTCTTTCACGACCGTTATCTCTGCTGCTGGCTTTGCTTCTTCCACGACCGCGGGCACAGCAGCTTTTTCTTCTGCCGCAACGTCCAATGTCGCCGCCGTAGCTTTCACTTCATCTGTTTTGACCGGTTCTACCTGCGGCTTTTCTTCCGTATTGGCTGCTGGAGCTTCCACTGCGTTCCCGCTGCCTGAGTCGCCTTTCTTATTGGCAGAAACGACGGCATAGGTTAAGGATAATAAGGCTACGGCTGCGATCATAATAAATACGGTCAGCTTTTTCATTGATTCATAACATCCCTTCCCGCTTGATAATCTTCTTTTGTAATAACACGGATCTGATATGCAAATTTAACATAAAAAAAGACACAATACGCGTGCTCATTCGCACTCCGATTGTATCTCTGGTGGTCCAGTAGATCAGTTGGCTCTAGGCCACTGCCTCGCTATTTAGTTGAATCCGTAATCTTATTGTATGAGTACGAAATGCGCCTGTCAATGATTTTATACTTATTTCCTATGGATTTAATCGGATTAACGGGTAATGCCATAAGAGCGCTCACTCTGAACAGCCTTTTAGGAAAGAAAGGACAGCCTAAGGCTGCCCCTTCCCATTCAAATATGAAAAAGATCCTAAGGTTCTTAACGGGACAACAAGTTGTACAGAACCTGTGCGACTTCCGCTCTGCTAGACTCATTGCCTGGAAGCAGCTTTCCATTCGTACCTGAGATAATGCCCGCTTCCACAAGCGCTTTGAACGCCTCGTCCGCATAGCTTGGAACCTTCTCGGCATCCGTAAAGCTCGACACTGGAGTCGATCCGGCTTGTGCAGCAGGAAGCTCTCCAAGCTCACTCAATGCTCTGTACAGAAGCGTGAATAGCTCCTGACGGGAAATCGTTTGCTCTGGCGCAAATCGGTTTCCTTCAAAGCCGTTTGCGATACTTAGCCGCTTCGCAGCTGCTAGATAACCCGTGTAGTACGTGTTGCCGGCATCAGTGAAGTTGCTTGCACCTTCAGCCTCTGGCTCAATGCCATAAGCTTTCAATAGCAGCACGATAAATTGACCGCGGGTTACCGTTGCTTTTGGACTGAAGTGGGTATCGTCCGTTCCGCTTGTAATATCGCGTGCTGCCAAGAAGTTAATCGCTGGAGCGAACCATGCCGACGCAGAAACATCGGAGAAGTCGATTTTGTTGTACCCAATGATATATTGGGAGAAATGCTCCGTGGCATATTCAACCGCAGCGTTCGTTTTGTTGTATTGGCCTCTAATCACTTGCAGCTCGCCTTCATCCGTTACGTAGTAGACGATTACAGCGTTTGGATCTTCGCCAGCTTTCAGTGTGTATGGCAAGGAAACGAATACTTTCGAGCCGCCAAAGGCAGTCACGATCGTTTGTCCTGCAAATACGTTCAAGTCATATACCGGGCGGTCTCCAAGCACTTCTTTATTTTCTTCCGCAAGCTCGGATTTCGAAATAATGAAGCTGATGTCGCCTGAATCGCTGTTCGCGCTGATCAATTTCAACGTGCTCGCATCAAACGAAATTGAGCCGATACCAACCGTAACTTTCAATTCCGCGTTTGCTCCCGATACAAGCCCGTTGAATGCGCTTCTCGGAATGGTAACTTGAATGTCGTTCTGCTGCTGTGAATCTTCCACTTTAATTTCTAGGACGGCTTTCTTGCCTTCGCCTTCCGCTTGTTTCGCTTTATCCAGCAATCCAGTCACGGTAGCCGCAGGTACTACTGCAACAGCTGTACCGGAAGCTTCATCCACTTTGGAAGCAATTGTAGCGACTACTGTATTACCGGATTGCGTAATGTTGCTTGGCGTCGTCGCTCCGCCGCCGCCAGTGCCGCTTCCGCCTGTTGGAGGCGCAACATATTCAGGAACAATGACGGTTACCGTTGCGCTAGGCAGCGTGCTCGCCGTTTCTTTGTATCTAACCTCGTAGCTGCCTGTCAGCAAGCCAGCAATCTCAGTGCCTGTCACAGGCAGATAACTCGATTGGTTGCTTGAACGATACTCCAAATCTGCATTTGCACCTGTAATTTTACCACTGTTTTGCAAGGTGCTGGTCGGCGCTACGCCTGCAAGCCCTTGTGGCGCAGCTACATTTGCTTTAATGCGAAGCTCCACAGCCGGACTTGCGCTATAGTCTTCATATGTTGCATAACGAACCGTGTATAGATCAGGCGTCAAGCCTGTAAGCTTGCCTGCGCTAATTGCCGTTTCAGGAACCGTTACGTACACTTCGTCCGTGCCGTTTCCTTTTTTATACTCCAATGTATACTCGGACTTGTACTCAAGACCTGCTGTCAGGCCTTCAATTTGTCCATCGTCATTGGCAAGCGTAGACGGATGTACAGCATTCAATGCTGACGGAGGTCCAAGCTCCTTGTAGCCGCGGGCATACACAGTTACGAATGCGCTTGGTGCATATGCAGTGCCGTTTTCTGTTTTGGCAGCAACCCGCACAACATATTCATGGCCCGGCTCAACGTTAATCGCATCGCCTGTTACAGGCTCGTAGGACGAGTCTGGATCGCCTTTCAGCTTATATTCCAGACCAGCCGGAAGAGCAACTTCCTTTCCGTCCACAATCCTTACGATTTTACCTTGACCTGAAGCTGATTCAGGTGCCAAGTTAGCTAGATCGGCCGGAGGCGCTTGGAAATCCGGAACGACGATCTCTACTACTGGCCCTGGAGCATACAAGGTTTCTACTGCACTCGTGTAGCTTGGATTTTCCGAGTCAAAACCTGGTTTAGCCGCATAGCGGAACTCATATACGCCTGGTGTTAAACCGTTGATTGACGTTTCTTGTGTTGCTTTATATGGAACTGGTATATAGTCCTTAGGTTGAACCCCATTCGCCACTTTCAATCTGTATTCCAATGACTTGGTCGCAATAACTTGGTTTCCACCAATTGTCGTTACGTTAGCAATCCCTTCAACTTTCGCATCCTTTCCGCCTTCAGCCGTCGGAGGTACCGCAGTTAATCCGCTTGGTTTTAATTCTGTTCTGGAAAACAGAGTTCGAAGACTATTAACCTTCAAGCTTTTTGCAGCTGCGTTACTGTGAGTAGCACGCCAATATCCCATAAGTTCCACATGTCCAAGAATTGGAGCTGGGTTGCCATTCGCGTCTTTATTGTCCTTGTTGTAAACCAATACATATGGAGCTTGAACTCTCTTTGCTATAGTTGGTGTATTGTTCGCTTTTGCTTCAGCATTTTTAAAATAATAAATATTATTACTAATAGGAGTTTTCTTTGTGTCTTCTGAAGAAATGTTTGGCAAAAATTCATTAACTAAATTCGTATAGATCGGTGTAATCAACTGGGAATTGTCTCTCGTGTGCAGGAAACTGCCTCCACCAAGATCCCATGTTGGGCGGGGATTCGTGGCATAGGAAAGCACACCACCAACACCGCCATCTAGCTTCGCATCGAAGTTATATACTTTTTCAACGCCATATTCATTTGCCACTTGGTTTACGTATTTAACGATACCCTGTGTATCTCCGCACCAAGCGCAGCCAACGAGCAGCACATATGTACCTTCTGAAGAAAGCGTATATTTCAACTCATCAAGCGTAACCGAGTCCAGAACAATCTTGGGATCCTCATTGGTGAAAATAACAGGCGTTTCCTGACCACCAGTTGCTGGCGATCTAAACTCATTATAAGAGCCGGATATATAGCCTTGGTTCGTAAGCACTTTGTATTTCGCATTTTTCGTGCCTGCTGGGGAGATTTTATCAAAAACGCCACGAAGTGCCGTTTTGTAAGATTCTGCTCCGCTGCCGTTCTGCAGAGCAGTCAAGCTTCCTGCGCTGCTTATGCCCTCAAGGGAGGCAATAATAGGTGTAGGCTTACCTTGATCATCCTTATTGTTCTTGTTATAGATAAACAAAAATGGGGAATCAACGACATTTACTTCTACTGTTCCTGGAGATACAGATTCTGTATAATCAAATGCTACTTTACCTGAATTACCAGCTGTAACATCGTTAAGGTTGGTCAAGTACCGAGCTCCCAAATCCACGTAACGTCTAGTAAAGTCTTTATTTAATTGGGCAGTGGTAGCCGCTTTGGTCGGTTCCGCCAAAGTACCTCCTTCACTAACTTCATACGTTACCACCGGGTTCGTTTTAGTAATGTCCAACCAACCTTCCGGACCATCCAGCTTCGTATCGAAGTTTTTGATTGACGTTACGCCGTATTCCTTAGCTACATCATTGATATAACCGATAGCGGCTTGCGTCTCCGGCTGCCATGACCCGCCGAATAGAAGGATATAGTTATCATCCGGTGCAGGTGCCGTGCCATCCGTAGCATTTCTCAGTAAATAGTCCAGCTCGTAATACGTAAGTGTTTCAAATACATGGTCTTTGCCCGCAAGCGCTTCATAGCGTGAGCCAAAATAGTCCAGCTTGGCGCTGCTTCCTGCCGATTCTGGGGCAGCAACCGCGCTGCTTGCTCCGAAGACCGGCAATGCCAATACTGCGGCAAGCAGCAAAGCGATCCATCGCTGTGATTTTATTGCTCTTTTCATATTTATGCACCTCTACCTATCAGAATAGTTGGAATTATAATTGCAAAAATCAACCTGTACTTCCCTCGCAAGCCCTTTTCCAATAAACTCGCATACGCTCTTATGTATCTGTTAGAACGTTATTGCAACCTCTGCAAATGACGCCGCCCCTCCCTGTTACGGAATATGTGGATAAAAAAAGAGATTCGTAGCAGGTATGCTTGCGCCTGCATCGAATCTCTGGTTGTCCAGTGGATTATTGTGCTCTTTAATTATCCGACGAAATGACTCGTAATTCATTCCATGCACCCATCATAAAACGTTGTTCCACCCGATGTCAATGGTTTTTACTTATTTCGCATCAGATTAGTCGGAATTAAATTTTTATTATCTGCATTAGCAAATGATTGGATTATCTCATAGTAAGAATTCCCCTTTCAGATAACTCATGCAACAGCGAGAGTGGATTAAATAAATCCATCCTTCGCATATTTACACTTACAGTCATCATCATTAATCATCCATTAACAAATCAGCTTTATACTAGCTGTAATGCACCGCATAACGATTTGGACTAAAGAGAGAGAGGATTTGCTAGCCATGGGAATTCATACGTACTTTCAATCCCTTAACGATCTCGAGCGCATTATTCGCTGCCCCGGTAAATTCAAATTTGAAGAGCATAGCGTATCCGCTCACTCCTGGAAGGTTGTCCAGTACGCCAAAACATTGGCAGATATCGAGGAAAGCAACGGCGTCACCATCGACTGGAAGAAGCTTTACGAAATTACGAGCAGTCATGACTACGGAGAAATCTTCATTGGCGATATCAAAACACCCGTTAAGCATTATTCCATGGAGCTGCGCGGCATGCTGCAGCAGGTAGAAGAAGGAATGATCGCTCTCTTTATTGAAGAGAATATCCCTGAGGAGCTTAAGCCTATCTTTCGCAGACAGCTGCGCGAGGGCAAGGACGATTCCGTCGAAGGACTCATTCTCGAAGTCGCGGACAAATTAGATCAAGTGTACGAGGCGCTAACCGAATTGCAAAGAGGCAATACCGAGAAGGAATTTGTCATTATGTACCGCGAAGCGCTTGTCAAAATCAAAAAAATCAAGCTGCATTGCGTGGACTACTTTTTGAAGCATATTTTACCCGACATCGTGAAGGAAAGCTCTAATTGCCCCGTTGATATTCAAAAGATTACTAAGGAAGCTTTGGCGCTCTGACCATTGCTCTTCCTTTAGCCTCAACCCCCTGCGTACTTCCATCCTTTTATTTATTCATTTATTCACATTTTCAATTCCAACCCACCATGAAAGAAATTCCGCTCCATCACCTAATCCGATAAGAAGAACCATCCTCTCTTGGACGGTTCTTCTTCGTTGCCTATCGTTCTAAACATCTAATGGTCCCGGTGAACGATATAATTCAATAAATGCTCCAGAAAAGAGGTACGGCGCGGCATGCCCTTCAATGCGCCAATTGCAGAGCAATAGTGCTCCCACATCGCTTTTTGAGCGCCCTCCTGCCCGAGGACCGTAACGAAGCTTGACGTATTATTCTCAACATCCTGGCCGACCGGCTTGCCGAGCAGCTGCGCATCTCCTTGCAAATCAAGCAAATCGTCCTTAATTTGAAAGGCGATGCCTGCGTGGTAAGCGTATGTTTTCAGCACAGCGATTTCCCGCTCGTTCACTTGGGCAAGAATCGCGGGCATGACGAGCGCTGCCTCGAAACCAATGGCGGTTTTGTAGAAACAAATCGTATTCAATTGCTCCAGGGTAAGCGCTTTTCCTTTGGAGCTCAAATCCATTGCCTGCCCCATGCATAGATCCTCCGCCTTCTGGGCGGAGTATCGCATCAAGGCGATCACGGCTTTGGCATCAAACGACTCTAATGACGATTGCTCCTGAATCGCCTTCTGAATGAGCACCAGGCCGGTTAATTCTGCTGTCGCGCTATCGTGCATCTGATGCAGCGTGGGGCGCCCCCTGCGGGTAGAAGCATCATCCTGAGACGGAAGATCATCGAATATGAGCGATGCCGTATGCATGTATTCCAATGACCGCAGCAAAGGCATTAATGACTGTGCTTGCAGGCCATATTCTTGCACGCCCATGACCCATGACAAGATAGGACGCAGACGTTTGCCGTCCCCTTCGAGACTGTAATTCGCCGCTTCGATTAGCATTTCATTCATGGACGGCATGCTGTCGCGCTTGGCAATTAGCAGATTGCTGTTAATCTGCTCGCGAGCCGCTTTGATCGTCTCGAAGAAAGCTTCCTTCTCCTCGCGGTCGCTTTTGAGCGTGGTAACCAGTTCGTCCCGTAGCAGCTTATCGAAGAAATCTACGTCTACCGCTTTCTTAACCAGTTTTTGAATAAGACGATGAAATGCCGGGTCTCCACTGGCAAATATGTTCATTACGCTGACGTACTTTTCCGTGCCGTGCTTTATTTTAAACCGTCTCAGCCCATTGATGGCACGATCCAGTATCACCTCGCGGGTGCTCGGATCGGATTGGTACACGTTATGAATGAGATGGGCAATGACCGTCCAGTATAACTCATAGGGATTAATGAGATCCTCGCGCTGATCGCGATAGGTTAAATAATACGTATAAGGAGTCACCGCGCCGTCTTGCATGTCGTCGAACATATCCGCGAAATCATCAGCAAGCTGGTTGTAGATGCCGTAATAGAAGGTTCGGTTCTCAAAGCCCTCATCCTCGGGAGCTTGAATGACGGAACGGGCGATCAAACGGGAAGAAGAGGACTTTAATATAATCGGAATATAAAGCTCATCGTTCGTATAGGACGCGTTGGATAACGCCTTGGCGCGATCCAGCTCCTGTGAGTGGAAAAAAACATAGGTCTGATCGAAAAATAGCTGCTGCGTCTCCGGCTGCTGCTGCTGCTTAATATACTCAAAGGCTTCCCGCAGTTCCGCATGGATGTACTGCAGCATAGCTTTGTTCGTTCCAGCCCACTCTCCCAGCTCAGGCACCGACCACGTCAGAAGCGCGCTGCGTATCATATCGGAATATTGGACTTTTTCCAGGTCGGTTAGCGCCTGCGAATCCAGCAGATCGTCTATGAACGGATACGTCAGACCGTAGGAATAGCCAAGTCTCATCGCTTCATCCAGTTTCCTGGCACGTTCCACAGGAGAGCGTTCATCGCCAAGCTCCTCGAACGCATGGAGCACTACGCCAATAATAATTTTAATGAGCTTGCGCTGGGCATGCTCGGCATTCAATTCCTCCGGAATGTTGGTCGATACCGCCTTAAGCTTATCGATCACCCAGATTGCGGCCGTTTCGATGCCCTCCTGCTGAGCCCACCTGTACAGTCCAGCCAAGCTTATGAAATCCGGCTTTTCTTCCCCCTTTGCCGCGGAGGAGGGAACCAGGCGATGTTTGATGTCGGCAACGACCCGCTGTATTCTTGCTTTCGTATCGGGGGAATTTATTGCTTTGCCAAGATCCCTCATATAAATGTAGGATATGCTTCTGTCCAAGTAATCATCTAACTTGCCGGTATGCTTCAGCCATAGCATGTAACGATTATAATTCTCTTGGTCGGAATTCTTCTTTCCGCCTGGCAAGAACGACAGCCAAGCAAGACTTCGAATATGACTTCGTTTCCACAGTCGGATGTCTTCTGTTAGGGCGGGTACGTACTTTCTTGCCTTAGCCTGCTCGTAAAGAGAGGCGAAGTATTGCGCGGCCTTCTGCTCAGCCATCCGATAGCTGGTATTGGCCTGAACCGTTAATTCCTTATTCATAAGGTGTATGACCTCAGCTTCTATTATTAATCTAACGATAGGATCATAGGAGGAGAACGTCCTCCACTCGTCGTAACCGACGGGAGCGCGTATCCCTTGGAGCCTCTTCAGAACCATCTTCATCTTCTACATACGGGAAATGCATTTATAGGTTACGGAAAAGCAAAATCCACAACCTCGTACGGTCATGGATTTATATGGCGGAGGCGAAACGCAGCCATATGCTTGCGACATCCGCCTACTTGAGCTTATTTCCGCTTGCATGCCTATGTTGGCCTAAAGCACACCCACAGCAATGAGCACCCATCCAATCATAAAGGAAAGACCGCCTAGCGGTGTAATAGGACCAAGAAACCGGGCCTTGGCAACGCTTAGCGCGTATAGGCTACCTGAGAACAAAATAATGCCGGCTGCCAAAAACCAGCCACCCGTAACGATAATCCGAGCGTCCGGATAATGGCTTACAAGCATACCGACCAGAATCAAGCCCAGCGCATGCGCGATATGGTATTGCACGCCCACCTCGTATACCTTCAGCTTATCCGGCGTTAATTTACTCTTCAGTGCATGAGCGCCAAAGGCGCCAATCGCAACCGCGAGCACCATAAAAATACTGCCCAGCATAACAAAAGTCTGCATGGAAAACGTTCACCTCATTTTTCGAATCGTATCTCTAGCATAACATGATTGTAAGGGAGTGGGAATTATGTTGCTGCCGGGCTTTTCTTTATGCAGGACCTGGATATCTATTTCTCATGGAATTAATTTCAATTGATTTGCGGAGTCCGGAATAGTAGAGTTGCTTTGTACGTCATCAGGAGGCCCTTACATGAAATTCGTTCAATCTACCGCCGCAGAGTGGCAAAGCTGGCCGCGAAACATCCGGCTGTTCTTTCTGGCTAACATGCTCTACCAAATCGGGACGGGAATGTTCTCCGTCCTTTACAATTTATACATACATGAGCTGGGTTATCCCGATGCCATGACCGGGACAATCGTCAGCGTGCAATCACTCGCGACAGCGCTATGCTTTATCCCGATCGGGTTTTTCGGGGATCGTGCCAGCCGCAAGCGGCTGCTCGTTATCGGCGCATTATGCAGCGGCATCGTATTGGCGGGCCGTACTTTATTGGAGTCAGAGAGCAGCCTGCTTACAATGGCCGTTCTTACTGGCTTATTTGCCGCTATTTTTCAGGTGCTCGCCATTCCCTTTCTTGCCGAAAATGTAGCAAAAGCTGACCGGCTGCGCATATTCAGCTTCTACTCCGCGTTTGTTCTCGCCTCCCAAGTGGCGGGCAGCCTGGGCGGTGGCATTATTGCCGATGTGATGCAATCCGCAGGATTAGGCAAGCTGCTGTCCTTTAAACTAGTTTTGCTTGTTGGCAGCTTTGCAACCATTGCAGCGTTTCTGCCTTTGCAAGCTATTCGGGAATCAGCACGTCCCAATCTTCAAGCCGCCCAGCCGCCCGAGCAGCAGCAGCCAGCAAAAAATACCGCCCAATCTCATGGTGATCTGAAGTTTATTGCCAAATTTGCCGGCATACAGCTCTTGATTGGGATTGGATCGGGACTTGTGGTGCCTTATTTGAATTTATATTTCACCAACCGATTCTCGGTCTCCCTTAGCGCCATGAGTCTCTTGCTTTCGCTAGGTCAGGTAATGACCATCATCTCCATGCTCATTGGCCCCACGCTCGCTAATCGGGTTGGACAAGTGAAAGCGATCGTTATTTTCCAAACGCTTTCGCTGCCGTTTCTGCTGCTTACAGGCTTTACGAATCTGCTGATCGTCGCATCGATTAGCTTTCTCTTCCGCCAAGCGCTGATGAATGCGGCTAATCCGCTGCAATCCGCTATTCTGATCGACCGGGTCTCCGCCCCGAAGCGCAGCCTTGCTAACTCCTGCATGCAGACTGCCTTTATGCTCGGATGGGCCACCATGGGGCCGGTGCACGCTCATCTCATCGCTGCCCACGGCTACTACTGGGGATATGCGATTACGTTCAGCATTACTGGACTATTATACGTCACCGCATCGCTGCTATTCTTTATGTTATTCCGAGAGAAGACTCGCAAATGACGCATCGATCACGTCCTGATCCACAGAACCGATGATGGAATCCACTACGATGCCATCGGTATTTATGAAATAAAGCGACGGGAATCCTTCTGCGCCATAATACTCGTATACAGCTCCATCTTCATCAAGGAGGACGGGATATTCAATGCCATGCTCCTCCACGTAGCTCTCCACCTCTGATCGTTCATCACGGTTCGTAACGTTAATGCCGTATAAATTAATCCGATCCTTGTATTTCTCATGCAAATCGACCATTTTGGGTGCATCCTCATTGCAATAGGGACACCATGACGTGAATACGGATAAGACCGTTGGCTTCTCTGCAAAATCAACCTTTACCTGCTCTCCGCTGCGCAGCTCCGACAGCTCCATAGGTAAGTTGTTTGCGTTTATTCTGCTCGTATCCTGAAAGGTCAGGTAGAGCATTACACCCACTACTAGAATAAAGATCGCGCCTGTCGTTATTTTGGCTATTTTGTCCATCGCCGTTCATCCCTTCCCGCTCAGCAATCGTAAGTATATGGACCATGGCCCCATTTATCACCTATTCTAACAGAATTATGATGAAAATAAATCAAAAACCCGACCTCGCACGGTCGGGTTCTTTCCTTATATAGGCAGTAAAAAACTACCATGCCGTTTAGCCTAAGCCGGGCACTCAGAACGCCCGGCCGATTATTCGATCCGCTAATCAATTCCTGCCGTAATACAGCTTCCTATTGACCACGTCAACCAAATACAAAATGTCGGTTCCGTTCGCGTTCCGATCTACGCTAAGCCGCTCAATGGGTTTGCCCGAGGCTATGGATGTAAGGCTCCAACCCGCGCTGCCTGAAGGGACGGCCATATAGGCCCGGTCCGTGCCGCTATACTTCGTATAGTATACGCGAGGTGCTGAACCCGACCACGTAATATCGATTGCTGCCCTCGTCTGCGTAAGGTCGTAGACTGTCTGCAGGCTCCAGCTGCCGGAAACGAATGAAGCATATTTGATCGAGAAATTGGTACTGCCCTCTTCCCGGTACCGGTAGACGATCTTCGGGCTGCCCGCCGAATCGACGGCAAGCTTCGCGCTTTGGACGCCTGGTCCGCCGGGGTCCCCTCCGTTCTGTACGTAAGCCTCCGAAGGAGCAAGCGGCTGCACGATATCCGCTGTGCCAAGAGAGACGGGAACGGAAACCATGCTGCCGTCTGCTTTGTAGAAGGAGCCGTTGGAAGGCTTATATTTAATATAAGACAATTCATGGCGCAGCCCGCTCGATACGAAGGCCGACCACTCGAACAAGATATGCAGATCGCCGTTCGCATCAAACACGAGATCATCCGGATAAAATGACCGGCTTGCATGCGTACCGACAACCGCTGCCTGGCTCCAAGTCGATGCTGCGTTGTTCCAACGGAACAGCCTGCCTGAGCGGTAGCCTGCCGAGTCATCTCCTGATCGGATCAATAAGTATACATCGCCATTTGGGGCTGTGGCCAGCACCGGATAAGTCCCCTTGAACGATGCTGCGGTGGGCATATCGGCTGAGTGATTCTGCGGTGCTCCGCCTACCGTGTCCGAGCGGAAGTAGCGCCAGCCGTCGTTGTGCATGGAAGCGAACACATGAAACCTGCCGCTGCCGTCCCGTGCGATCGAAGGCTGGTTATGGCCAACATCGTCGTTGTATTCGGCCACTGTGCTGCCATTCATGACGGGAATATTCGACCACGCTCCGGTTCCGTCGCGTCTGGCAATATACACTTTATGGGTACCCTCCGTGCTGCCAGGCGCATTGTATGCCATATAGGCATATTCAAGGCCGGTGCCGTACGTCTCCAGCGGTGTCCACCACCCTGCCTGATTGCTCGAATCAATCGCATACGGAACCTCCGTTAACGCTGCAGCTGCATTTCCAACGCCTGCCGGCAGCAATGAGGCCAGCAGCGTGCCTACGGAGAGTATTTTCCACAACCTGCTTTTTACCATTATCATTCGCCTCCTTTGAAATGGTGTTACACGAATGGAAAAAACGGCATTGCTCTCCGGCCGGGAGAAGTGAAGCGCTTATATTTTTTTTTGCTTGTGGCGCCACGGCTATCATAACATAGCGATGATTTCGCGCGTCATATACAAAATCATGCTTCTAATAGAACAAAACGTTGAAATTTTCACCGCTTTATGAGCAACGATAGAACATTTACACGACGTTTTCTGCATACACCTCCGCTAGGGAAAGACCATGCCCGTATTTGCTTGCAGGTCAATTGTGATAAAAACCGATACATAGCGTCAAATCCCAAAACTCCCGACCGCGAGAGGTCGGGAGTTTCTTTGTGTGATGAAAACGAGAGATTTATTTTTTGTTCTAACGATCCTGTCATCTTATACATTCAAGCTTAAAGGGGTTGCCATTGCTTTAGCTTTCATAAACTTACTGAATACATACCGGACAAGCGGCCCTATGACGATGAGCTGCAGAGGGAAAGCGAAAACCACATTTTTAAAAACGATCGATACATAGCTCTCAAATAAGGATTGTCCAACCAAACCGTTGGAGAGGTAAGCATTCAATAGTCCATAGACAGACATGCAGAGGACCATTCCGATTACCATGAAAAAGGAAAGGGATAGAACCACGAGCAGCTTCTTCGACTTGTCATAGGGCAGCGAAAAAGCCAGTTTCTTGGCAATTGGACCGACTATAAATAATTCTAATAAGAAAGCAACCGCAAACCCTAGAACAAGCTGTATGAGTATTCCTTTCAACGATATTTTACCGATTAAGTCGTTTGCAAATAAATTGTAGACGGTCATGCAGATGACCATCCCTACACACATCATGAGTCCAAAATAAAAATTTTCTTTCTTCGTTGTTGGCATTGCCATCATCCTCTCTATTTACCTTTGTCATTATAACGATTGCGGCAGCCTCCACATAAGTGAACAGTCTGTGAACAATTTTGCGAAAATGACTGTTTTCCTTCGAAACGATTCACCATTATCCTAGTCATTGCTGGAGGATGTAAGTTGCGTATTCCTCACGCCATTAAAAATGCTATAATCCTGAAAAGCAATAGCGGCACCTTGAATTTGAGAGCGACATACACGAAAAAATAGCTGGGGCTTCCCTAGCACCTAAAATGAAAGGTCTGAGGGAATAATGATGAAGCAGCTGCTTCTTGTTGACGATGACGCAAATATAAGGACGCTCCTTCGGTTTTATATGAGCAAAGAAGGCTATCAATTGCACGAAGCAAAGGATGGATTGGAAGCGGTCAAGCTGATGAAAGAGATCCCTATTGATCTAGCCGTTATTGATGTTATGATGCCTCGAATGGACGGTCTCGATCTGTGCGAGCATATCAGGCAAAATTACGATATTCCGATCATTATGCTCACGGCAAAGGATCAGCTATTGGACAAAGAACAGGGTTATCTGCGCGGCACGGACGATTACGTAACGAAGCCCTTCGAGCCTGAGGAGCTGGTATTCCGGGTCAAAGCCCTGTTTCGCCGCTATAACCGCACCTCCAATGACATCATACGGATGAACCGAATCGTGATTGATCGGAGAAATATTGAGGTTTCTGATGGCCAGTCCATACTCTTTCTCCCAATGAAGGAATTCGAGCTTCTCTCGCAGCTCGCACAGTATCCAGGGCGGCTGTTCTCGCGCGACGAACTGATTCACCTCCTATGGGGAGCGGACTACGAAGGGGACGAGCGCACGGTTGACGTCCATATTAAGCGGCTGCGCCAACGCTTCGCCGAATACGCGGACGATTTCACGATTCAGACGGTGCGAGGGATCGGCTACAAGATTGAGGTGAAAGAACGTTGAGATCGTTGTACTTCCGGGTCTTTCTCACGACCATTGCGGTTATCCTCGTCAGCAGCATGCTGAGCTTTCTGTTAGCGAATACCTACTACCATGTGAAGCTGAAGCCCTTTAATGATAAGAAGCTGATCGTTATTGCGCAGCAAATGAAGGCTTATGTAGAGCGGGATCCTAACAGCTTGGAGCCCTATTTGCGCAATGCCGCGGCGCTTGGCTATCAGATCTACTTGACGGACGGTCAAGGCGATGATCGTTTTTTTGGGCGAGGCTTCCGCGAGAAGGATTTGGACGAGCCCTCCAGAGAACAGGTGCTAAGTGGCGGCTTGTACCATGGCGTTGCCGAGTTCCCGAACAAACCGTTTATCTCCGGCTTTTTCGATAATTCATTGAGCAATACGGTCGGGACAGGCGTCCGCGTCAGTGATCGCAAGTATGCGCTGTTCATACGCCCGGACGTACTCCTGCAGTTCGGTGAGCTGCGCATATTTTTTGCAATTATCGTCCTACTCACGATTGTTATCAGCATCATCTTATTTTTAATCAGCACAAGATATTTGGTCCGTCCGATTGCCCGCTTATCCGATGCGACCAAACGCATTGCCCAAGGCAGCTATAACCTAAAATTACCGATGAATCGACGTGATGAAATTGGGCAATTAGCCGAGCATTTCATGACCATGAGCCGCGAGCTCGAACGAGTCGATCAATCGCGTCAGCAGTTTGTCTCGAATGTTTCGCATGAAATTCAATCTCCGCTCACTTCGATTCAAGGATTCGCTAAGGTGCTGGCTGAGCGTGATCTCCCGAGGGAGGAGCGTGAGCATTATGCATCCATTATTCAGGGAGAAAGCCGCCACCTGTCCTTGCTCAGCAAGCAATTGCTTTTGCTCTCTTCACTGGAACAAGGGCAAGAGACAATCAACAAAAAGACGTTTTCACTGCAGGGTCAAATCCGCCAAGCGGTCCAAGTGCTGCAGTGGCAGCTAGAGGAGAAGGAGCTGCTGATTAAGATTTCCGTACCTGCTGCCATTAAGCTTCGCGGAGACGAGGTACTGCTTATGCAGGTTTGGATGAACTTGCTTAGCAATGCAGTGAATCATATTCCAAGCGGAAGAACCATTGAGATACGTGCCGAGCAGACACATTCGCAATGCGTGATCTATATTGCGGATACAGGCAACGGCATTGCCGTAGAGCATTTACCGTTCTTATTTGACCGTTTCTACCGAGCCGATCATTCACGTGAGCGTTCCTCCAGTCGAACGGGACTTGGTCTTGCCATTGTAAAGAAAATCGTCCAGCTCCACGAGGGCAGCATAGAAGTGAGCAGTTCTGCCGAGGGAACGCTCTTTACAATTGAATTTCCCCAACTGTAACATGCCATTCATGCGCCGTTCATTTTCGCTTCCTATACTTAGGTCATTACGAAGGAGGGAAGCAGCATGTATTTGGCTATTCGGGAAATCAGATTCGCTAAGGCACGTTATACGTTAATCGCAACCATTATGGTTCTGGTAGCATTTCTTGTTTTGTTTGTCACAGGTCTTGCACAGGGGCTTGCCTATGATAATGCGGCTTCTATTAAAAATATGGCTGCCACTCATTTTGTCTTGGAACAGCATGCTGAGCACCGCCTCACCAGATCTCAGCTCGATCAGAGCCAGCTTGAGGAAGCCAGCCTGATCGTCGGGAAAGAGAACGCGGAGCCGCTTGGTGTGAGAATGACAACGGTCAGCCCCTCTGGCGATTCAGCCAAAATAGACGTCACACTGCTCGCGGTGAATCCGGAGGGCTGGCTGGCACCCGCCATAACAGAAGGCTCGCCGCTTTCGGATCAGCTAATCGGGCATGTTCTCGTTGATGAGAAGCTATCTGATGCTGGCGTCAAGCTTGGTACAATTCTTGTGGATCAAGCTTCGGGTATCAGATGGACAGTAAACGGATTCGTGAAAAACGAGTCATTCAGCCATACGCCTGTCGTTTTCCTCCATAAACAGGATTGGCTTAGCCTTCAAGCGCAGACCGTTACTCATGAGGGAACTGGATCAGCAGATCATCCCTCTTACAATGCGATTGCTATTAATACAGCCAATGAAAACGTTCAGAAGCTTCAGGCTGCGCTTCCCCATACGGAAGTGATCAAAAAATCTGAGGCAGTGTCCGCGATTCCCGGCTACAAAGAAGAGCAAGGCTCGCTCATGATGATGATTGCATTCTTGTTTGTTATTTCCGCTTTTGTACTGGCCGTATTCTTTTATGTCATTACGATTCAGAAAACGAGTCAATTTGGTATTTTGAAAGCGATCGGTACACGAACTGATTATTTGGTTAGAAGCGTGGCGCTGCAGGTGCTCGTCTTATCCATCGGCAGTCTGGTCATTAGCGTCCTGTTGGTGCAGCTGTTTGAGATCATGTTGCCAAGCTCGCTGCCCTTTCAGTTAGGCTTCACCACGCTCGCCATTACCTGCCTATCCTTTGTCATCATGTCGCTGGCTGGCTCGCTGTTCTCGGTATGGAAGGTCGCCAGAATTGATGCCTTGGATGCGATTGGGAGGACAGCAGCATGAGAAAAAGACTTGTATTGCACGCAATCACGCGGACTTTTGAAGATGGCGGTAGCGAGAGGACGATTCTGAATCAGCTTAGCCTTGAGGTTGCCGAAGGCGAGCTGGTCGCTGTTATGGGCCCTTCAGGCTCGGGAAAAAGCACATTCCTATCCATAGCAGGAGCGCTTCTCGAACCCACGAGCGGTCATGTTCTGCTCGATGGGGAATCTGTCGGCGGTAAAAGCAAACAAGAGCGTTCGGAAATGCGGCTTCGGAAAATAGGCTTTATTTTTCAAAGCGCCAACTTAATTCCGTACTTGAAAGTAGAAGAACAATTGATGCTGGTAGCCAAGCTTGCCGAGATGGATAAGGCAAAGGCAGCCAAACGAGTGAGAGAGCTGCTCGATAAGATGGGACTGTCTCACCGACGAAAGGCCTATCCCGATAAGCTTTCTGGCGGGGAGCGGCAGCGGGTCGCTATTGCTAGAGCTTTAATGAACGACCCGGCTGTCCTGTTTGCAGATGAACCAACAGCAAGCTTGGATGCAGCACGAGGGCTCGATGTAGTAAGCATGATTGCGAAGCAAGTCAAGGATCAGGGAGCGAGCGCGGTTATGGTCACGCATGATGAACGAGTTCTACAACTATGTGATCGCGTGCTTTATCTAGAGAATGGGAAGCTGATCCGTCAAGCGTAAACGGCTGTTGTCGCCCTCTGGCGGCTAAGCTTACGTTTCGCAGAGATATATAAGCGCATTTATATGTCAAACAAGTAAATGCGCTTATATAAATAAAACAAACCTCCACGTCACTTAAGTGTGCCGTGGAGGTTTTTGTTTTGATGCTGCTATCTAATTCGGATAGGAAGGATTAATAACCGCTTGGCCGCGATGCGTCTCGCGTTCCCCCTCCGCGTTCGGGTCCAGCACGCTGCATATTTGGTCATGGCTGAGTTCAAAGGACGGGTTAAACTCCTCCGATGCCGCATATTGCTGCAGGCTATGAAGAAGCTGGCGTACCTCCGGTTTATCTTGCTGACCAATAAGGTCACTTGCACATATGAGCAGGCTTCCCTTGCCCACCTTAGCTTCAACGATCAAGCCGAGCTTATGATTGCGCTCAAAGTTGTCAATGACCTGCACGAGAGGGCGGAATGCTTCCGGCCACTTATCCAGTATAAGCGAATGGGAGTGAATCAGAATCGGCCACCACTGCCAGTTGCTATGAAACTCGGTTGGGAAGGCCTTGAACACGGGATGCTTCTCATCACATAGGATTCCGAGCGTTCCCGGAGCAGGAGCCGCATCTTTCCCCTCACAAATGGATCTAAACATAGGATAACACCAGAAGTCCGAAGCAAACGCTCCATCGACATGAGAGGATAGCTGCTCTTGATGGGGAATGAGCAAAACGCGTCCGCCTTCTTCGAGAATATCGCTTGCCTCTTGATCGAATGACCTGCGCAAGTGAAATTCAGCTTGCGGCTTGGCTTCAACCTGCGCCGATGGATATACCCAGATCGGATAATGATTCGTGACGTCGCTGCCCTTCCATTTCAGCTCAAGCTCCAGCTTGGCGGGAGCCTCTACTGCGGACAAGTCGATCTGCAGCGTACCCACGTCCTCCAAAGCTCCTTGCCGAACATGCTTGGCCGCCGTCACTCCAGCCTCGATCAGCCGGTCTCCTTGCTTTAACGACCACTCCAACCGTACGGCTTCAAGCGAACCAGATCCATAATTCGCGATCTCCAGCTCAGCGACAAGCGTCTCCTCCTGGGTGTACGTAAATTTCGGAATCCTGGCCAGCAGCACGATTTCCGAGCAAAACTCGCGCCACTTCTTCGGCTCTATGAAGCCCTTGGAATCCATGAACGCGTCCAGCACGCCAACCAATGCCGTTCCTTGACCGGGAAAGTCCTGCAGATCTAGCAACTGAAATCCGCCGAAGCCCGGCGTACGCAAAGCCGCTTCAATCTCTTCGCGGTAGCAAATAACCGCAAGCTGTCCGGATGCCTGGAAAAATTGCTCGGCTTGATCAAGCATTCCCGCAGCCTGAAGCCGTTCGCGAAACACTTCAAAGTTACGTGCCTTCAGGACGCCTGTGTATTTCTCTATTTCGCCAAAGTTCGGGAAGGATTGATATTGGCCAATTTCATGGCTGATCGTAGGCACTTGAATGTCCGGAAGGTTGTCCCGATAATCCGTTACGGTTGAAGGGTAGCTGTCCTGCACATGTCCAAGCGGCAGGTCCGCATGGGAGAACGAAGCTCGAACCATCGATTCGCCATGCCCCGTTCGCATGGTAACCCAGAAGTCGGAGTCTTCCGAGAAAGCCGGCGCCCAAAAATAGTTATTCGCCCCTTCTGCGTATAAACGCCTGTTATCTTGCTCCCGATATTCCTTCAACAAGCTCGACATGGCGTTGCGACTGCCATGCAATTCGTTGCCGAGCGTAAACAGAGCAAATGACGGATGATTGCCATAAGCCTTTAATATGCGCAACCCTTCCTCACGCAAGTAGTTCGATCTCGCCTCATCATAGCCCTCATCCGCCGGTTCTTGAAATGCGCCCCAATACGGCAGTTCAGGCTCGAAATAAACACCGAGCAAATCCGCAGCCATAAATCCCGCTTCCGGCGGGCAGCAGGTGTGGAAGCGATAATGATTAATCCCGTAGGACTTGGCGGTAGACAGCACCTTGACCCATTCTTCCAACGTCATCGGCGCATAACCGGTTAAAGGAAAGGCCAACGCATCATGTTTTCCCCGCAGAAATACTTTACGGCCGTTATTCGTGAACTGTGTGCCTTCCGTACCGAACTTGCGCATGCCAAAGCTGACGGATTGCTCATTCCGGTACGACTGCCCGTTAGCATTCGCCTCCAGACTCACAAGCAAGCGATATAACACAGGGTTAAACTCATCCCACAGCATGATATCTTCGCCGAGCTCAACGTACAGTTCAACAGACTGGGTGCCCGGTACGGATTGAATGATAGCCGTCTTTACTGCAGCAGCAGCATTTCCGTTGCCTTGGATTGCCCCTACCATGTCTGCTAATACGATAGATAGATTAGCATCCGCATTGCCCTTCGTATCGTTGATCACCTGAAACCTAAGCTGAACGGATTTATTGGTAGCATCGGGGAATGCCTGGACATTGTCTAGTCGAATCAAATCCGATGCTTGAAGCTCCATTCTGCCGAGCAGTCCGTTCCAGTTCGTCTGCGTATCGGGTGATGTCATATGACCGCCTTTTATCGGCAGGCCGCTGTTATCGACCAATATGGTTAGCGTATACGTGCCAGGGGCCATGATCCCGAATTCATAGACATGCGGTGCGCTTACGCTGTTCTGCATGCCTTGCAGCTCATCGCCGATCCAAACCTGCGTCACTCGTGACCGCTCCACGTACAGCTGGATATGCTTGCTCGCCCATTCCGTCTTGATTTCAATCTCTCGTTGGTACCAGGCATAACCGTTTAACGGATAAGCCTCAGTCAGATGGGCGACCTCTCTGGCCTTGTTATATTCGCCTTTTTGATGCTCCGAGGTAGTCCCCGGCAGCTGAATGTGATCCTGCAGCCGCTCTTTATACCATTTTTGATCGATGCCTTGCTTCGTCTCGTCCAAGCTAAATCTCCACGTTCCCGCAATTGACTCAATTATCATTACTCATAGCCTCCAGCTCTTAGCAAATGCCTTAATGGTAGTCTCTATATTCTTGCGGCGTATAGCCCGTTGTCTTCTTGAACAAATAGGCAAAATAAGCGGAGGTCTGAAATCCGACCTGCTCCGACACCTCGTACACCTTGATGCTCGGATTGTTAAGCAGCTCTTTGGCTTTGTTCATTCGCGTTTCCTGAAGGAAATCTGATATCGTTTTGCCCATTTCTTTTTTGAACAGCACGCTCAAATAACTCGCATTCAGATGATGGATTTCCGCGATTTGCTTTACTGTAATATGTTCCTGGAAATGTGTCTCCAAATACTCGGTAACCTTGCCGATCAGATTATGCCTTTGGCTCGCTTCGCTCTTCTTTTCATTGACCATATGGCGTTGAACGTAATCAAGCACGACCTCGCGAATTTGCGCCTCGCTTCTGCAATCGATAAGCTTCTGCCACATCTCCAAATTCATTTCCCCGCCAAGCTCCTTGTTCCATGTCTGCTTACGGGCCAGTTCGCTGAGCAATGCCATGCCAAACGCCTGTACATACGTAAATAGCGTAGAAGATTGAGGCAGCAGCATGTCAAACACGTTATTCACGTAGTCCACGACCTTATGAGCATCGGCAGCGTCCTCCGTCAGCTGTATAATCTCGGGTATGATCTCTTCACGCAGTCGAAATTGTTGAAATTCCGATTCGTCCAATCGATCGTAGTGCAAGATTTGCCCGCCCTCCATTAAGCGGAATCTTGCCATCATGAATTTCACTTCCTTATACAACGACGGCACATCATCCCAAGCCGTGCATACCCTGCTACTGCCAATCGTGACAGTTGAACCGTATTGCTCATGCATGACGTTCTGAATGAAAGCGAGCTGCTTCTCGATCGACGCTCGTTCAAGCGGGCTTAGATTAATATGCAGGGCGACAATTTCGTCGGTGCCGGTTTTTGCGACATAAACATGGTCATAATCGTTTAAGCCAATATGAACCGTTTTCAAAAATCCGTTGCTGATCACAACCCGCTCCCTTGCATCCTGCACCGAGGAGTGAAAGTGATCATATCCCAAAACGATTAACCCTATTTCTTGATTGCCTGCGGGAAGCTCCAGCAGATTGCCCCATGAATCCAGCATTTCGACCTGTATGTCTGCTACCCCAATCACATCGGATACGAACCGTTCTCTAACGATATCCAGGCTGCCGGATACTTTCTGCTGCAGCTCCTGTGCCTGACTCTCGATTTGCTTCAGCTTCGTAAGCGTCTTCCGAAATCCGGTCAGCTTGCTCTCAACCTCTTCCACTTTAATCGGTTTCAATACATAGGCCTGCGCCCCAACGTTCATCGCTTCCTGTACGAATTCGAATTCGTTGTAGCCGCTGATCATAAGCACTTGAAGCTGCGGCTGAATCGCCTTAGCCTTTGCAACAAGCTCAATTCCCGTCATAACAGGCATAGATACATCGGATATCAGCACATCAATAGAAGCATTCTGCAAGATGTCGAGCGCCTCTTGACCGGACTCTGCGGTGAAAGGCATATCATAGCCCAGCTCCTTCCACTTGATATAACGCACAAGCCCCTGAATATGGGTTGGCTCATCATCCACGATCAACGCTTTTAACAACATTACATCACCTTCCTAATCTGCGGCCTATGATCACTTGCAGGTATTCTGATGGTAACCGCCGTCCACTCGTTCTCTTTGCTGTCTATGGTAAATTCATGCTTATTCTCAAAATAGAGCTGAAGCCGCTCGCGAATATTGGCCGTGCCGTAGCCGTTGCCGCTCCCCACCTGTTTTCCTAATCGAATTTGTTCCAGCATCTCGCCCGAGATGCCTATCCCGTTATCAAATACCTCGAATCGAATATGGTCTTGCTCCAGCTGCGCCGAAATGCGGATGACGCCGTCTTTTCTGCCTGTAATGTTGCCATGCAAATAACAATTTTCCACAATAGGCTGCAATAACAGCTTGATCGTATAGAGCTTCAGCAGCTCCGGATCAATATGCCATTCAATAGTCACCCTGCCCGGATAACGCATCTCTTGAATGTCCAAATAAGCTTTTACATGCTCAAGCTCGCCCTTTATTTGTATGACATTAATTTTATTGTCCAGCGCCAGTCGGTAAAAGGCGGTCAGTGCATCAATTGTTCGCAGCTGCGTATCGTCTTGTAGATCCAGCGCTCGCCATCTGAGCAGACTTAACGAATTGTAAATAAAATGCGGATGGATTTGTGCCTGCAGCGCTTTGAACGATTGCTCGCGTTCCTTGAGCTTCGCCTGCGTGATGTCTTCAACAAGCATGCCTAGACGGCCGGACATCGAATTAAACAAAATCTCCAGATCGCCAAGCTCGTCCTTAGCCGTGTTGCGGATGCTGACATCGAATTGGCCTTGACTGACATCGTACATACGCGTTCCAAGCTTGTGAATACGCCATACAACATTTTTAAGCACCGTCATAATCAAAAAAATGGAGCAAAGCAGAAACAGAAAAATAACAGCAATGATGCCGTATAAAATCGTCTTGGACTGGCGCTCAAGCTGGTCCATCTGAATGAACGCGGCCACATGCCAATTCGAATCAATCGGCCTTACCATTAGCAGATTGCCATCCACCATTACGCCGTCAGATAAGCTCGCCTCTTCCCAGTGATGGTTCAGCGTAGTGGATTGCAGCTTTAATCCGATTTTTTCCGGATTGGAGGAAACGATAATCGTGCCGTAATCGTCAATAATCATTAACTCGCCAGAACCGCTGAACGGCTGGTTGAACAGATTGCCAAAGACCGATCTATAGTCTAGCAGCATATAAATAATGCCTTGCAAATTGCCGGCCGGGCTCATTACTTTATGAGAGATGACAAGCTTATCCTTATTCACGTTGCTCCATATTAACGCGCTGGTAGCCTCGCTCGTTTGGGTAAACCAATCCGTCTCATTCAAACCAGGCTGCAAGATGCGCCCCTCTGGCTTCCACAGCAGCCGTCCATCCTGCACCAGCATCGGGTTCGTGTGGTAAATTCGGAAATCATCGATACCCGGCAAGTATTTGCTCGTATATACAAATGAGCGGTCCACATACTCAACCGTGTTCAACTGCTCGAACATATCCGTGTAATTACGGCTTAGCCGTGAGATCAGCTCCCCATCCGTTGCCGTACGCGTAGCAAGCACATCGTAGCTTTGCTTGCGGAATTCAATATTTTGAACGGTTTGGCGCATCGCTTCATTAATGGTGACCAAGTAATTGTCCCTGAAGCTTTCAAGCGCAAGATAGCCCGCAACAATACCTAAAAAAATGGTTGGAACAAAGATAATGGCTCCATACAAAATCAATATTTTTCGGCGCAGGTTCATTTTCTGGGTGTACTTTATAACAAATCGTTCAAGGCTGCGGCGTAATTGCATCGTATCCCTCCTTTCCGTATTGTAATCGTCTTCGCAACAATGGAAAAGGGAGCAACCTCCCAGAAGGGGTTGCTCCATTTATAGTTTAAGGCTAGCCTTGCTCTTTCAGCAATATTTCATATTGCTCCTGCCATTCTTGCTTTACTTCAGTCCAGTGTCCGCGTTTCTCAAGCGCATCGCGGAAAGCCGTCCAGGTTGCTTCGAACTGCTCGTCGCTTTTGGACATGATGAATTTCGCTCTATACTCTTTGCGAATGTTTTCGAGCTCAGGCAAATATTTCTCTAGCAGACCGCCTGCCTTCGCTTTAACCAAGTCATAGGTTTGCGTGCTGCGCACGGCGCCCATCTGTCCTATCGTTGCCGTGAATTCCGACGTTTTTTCGTTTCCGACTTTATCGCCTGTGCCGTAATTCCACCACGGATACCAGTCGTTATTGTAGGAAGAAATCATGTACAGCTCTGGCGTTACTTTCGCTTTCTGTGCAGGCTCGCCAGAATTACGCGCTTTATCATATTCTGCGTCAATATAATTCCATCGTCCTAGCGGCTGATCGATCCAGCCCCAGTACTTCCCTTCCGGTCCTTCGTTAATGACTTGTTGCTGTTCCGCTCCAGGCTTAAGCGAGTAATCAAGAAACTTCAATACCGCCTCTAGATTTTTGGAACTTTTGCTAATGTAGACGTCATATCCTGGATACGGATTGATGACAGTGTTCGCTCCAAGCTTCTCGACGCCCTCTACCTTAGGGAATGGAACGACTTGATAGAACCAGCCTGGCTCAGTCGGGCCGTCCAGCGTCTCCCAGATCGAATTATCCACGTTAAAGAAGGAGCCTACGTTCATCGCTACGCGTCCAGCTTTATTTTTCTCTTTGTAGCGTTCCTTTTTATCGGTTACGACCTCTGGGTCCACCAGATTGGAACGATACATTTTGTTCATCCATTGGTATGCCGCTTTATACTGTGGATCGTCATACATGAGGACAAGATCGTCACCCTTTTTCTCTGCCGGGATAATACCGCCTCCCGTCGTTACGCCAAACGTGCTCAAAACCGTATTTTCATCGTTCCAGCCTGCCGTATCGTTAGGATCCATTAAGAAGCTAAGCGGAATCAGCGGCTTGCCTGACGCATCCTTTTGCTCAGCGGCTTTTTTCAAGTACGCTTCAACGCCTTCAATCGTAGCCAAATCAGCTGTGGTCATTCCCGCTTTCTCAAGCACGTCCGTACGGACAAGCCATGTTTGCGATGCCCAGCCCGGCCATGGATTGTCGGGGTTTTGGTCGAACCAGGTTGGAATGGACCAAATATGTCCGTCCGCATCCTTCATTTGATCCAAATATTTCTTAGGAATCGCTGCAAGGTTGGGATATTGATCAGGCATATCGAAATATTGCTCGACTGACAAAATTTTATTGGAGCGAATCATCGCTGCTTTCACGATTTCACTGCGATTGAAGACAGCTGCATCTTCGAAGCCGCCGGTATTCAGCTTCAAGTTAAGCGCCGTAACGGCGTCACCTTGCGTAGCTTCAAGCACAACCTCAATGCCTGGCTCCTCTTCCTTCCAATTTTTTTGGACAAGGCTATCATTATTAACCGTTGCCGACCAGCCCAGCCATAGATTAAATTTCTGCGAGCCTTTTGTCGTTTCCGTTCCGCCTTGTGCCGCATTCGTGCTTTTCGGATCGTTCTTGGATGCGTTCGAACCGGAACATCCTGCGACGACAGAAAGCAATACAACTGCGGACATAGCCATTAAACCGGTCTTCTTTACCCATTTGCTCTGCATGCTTATTTTCTCCCCTTTTCGCTTGCCTAAATAATGGTATATGATGAATCCCAATACCCTCAAGTAACGGCTCTTAACCTTTAACGGAGCCGATCAATACGCCCTTCACGAAATACTTCTGAAGGAACGGATACACACATAGAATCGGAATCGCGCTTACCATTACGGTTGCCATTTTGACTGACATGAGTGTCACGTTCTGCATTTGCGATCCTCTGGCAAGTGCTTCCTGATTCGAGTTCGAGCCCAAGATGGCTGACATATCCTGCGCCGACAATAACTGCTGGAGAAACGTTTGTACCGGAATGAGATCCTGTTTGGTTACGTAGAACGCTCCAGCGAACCAATCATTCCAATGCCCGACAGCGGTGAACAATCCGATTGCCGCAAGCATTGGCTTCGACAGCGGAACGATGATTTGGAGCAATACGCGGAACGGCCCTGCACCGTCCAGCTCCGCCGACTCGACAAGTGCCTCCGGAATGCCTTGAATGAACTTCAGCATGACAAACATATTCCAAGCCGAGAACATGCCAGGTATGATATAAACCAAGAAGTTGTTAATAAGCCCCAAATTATAAAGCTGAATATAGAGAGGTACAAGCCCTCCGCTGAAAAGCATGGTCAGCAAAATATAGCTTAGAATCGATTTGCGGAATGGAACCTTCGTATACGATAAGCCGAATGCCACCATCAGCGTAACCAGAAGGCCGGCTATCGTGCCAGCAATGGTACGCAAAATCGTAATGAGATACGCATGCTGGATCACTTCGTTGCCGAGTACGATCTCATAGTTGATCAATGTAAATGCCCTTGGCAGCAAGTACACGCCGCCCTTCGCTGCGTCAGTTCCCTCATTCAGCGAGATCGCCAGCATATATGCGAATGGATAGAGTACGGACAGACATAACAGGATCATTAGAACGACAAGGATGGTTTGTGAAATGATTTCTCCCGTTGTACGTTTCATCGGTTACCACAACCCCTCGCCGTTCAATTTTCTAGATACCTGATTCGTGAGCACGACTAGAATAAGGCTTATTACGGATGACAGCAGTCCGATAGCGGTAGCCATACCGAAATATCCCTGTTGCAGGCCGGTTCGAAGAACATACGTATCAAGAACGTCCCCCACCTGCATGTTTGCCGGATTCAAGAGCGGATAAATCTGATCCATGCCTACGGTAATCAGGCTTGGGATACTAAGGATAAGCACGATCGAGACCGTTGGGATCATGCCTGGCAGCGTGACATGCCGAATCTGTGCCCATTTGCCCGCGCCCTCCACCTTGGCCGCTTCATACTGCTGGGGATCGATCGCCGTAATCGCCGCGAGATATAGGATTGTATTCCAGCCCACTTCTTTCCATAAACCGCTGGAGACGATCATTGGCCGGAACCAACTCTCCGAGCCTAGGAAAAAGATAGGCTCTCCGCCCATTTTCGTAATCAAATCGTTTGCCAAACCGCCGTCTAGCGTAAGAAAAGACTGTAAAATATAAGCGACGACAATCCATGAGAAGAAGTGAGGCAAGTAGCTGACCGATTGAACGAATCTTTTGAAGCCTGCGCTCACCAATTCATTAATCATAATAGCCAATATGATTGGAGCCGGAAATCCGAATACGAATTTCAATACCGAAATGAACAACGTATTTTTTACGACGATCCAAAACTGAGGCTCTTGCAGAAACGTGAAGTTTTGGAACCCAACCCACGCGCTGTCCCATATCGAGGACCCGATCTGAAAATCGCGGAACGCGATTTGAATGCCCGCCATAGGAACATAGTTAAATAGAAACAAAAGCAAAACCGCCGGTAAAATCATGACATACTGCCAACGATATTTGTATAGTTGTGCCAACATGATGTCGCATCCCTCCTTCTGATATACATTGTAAGGGGATTCAATTAGGGAAACCATATAACGTTGATTGGATTTTCATCGTAATGATTTGCTCTTTGTGCGAGAACAAAAAAGAAAGGCGGCCATGAGGCCACCTGTTAATATCTTCTATTTTTCTCGAATTATGCGGTCATATCCAGCGTCACCTTTACTTTATCCGTTTAAACGTCGTCGTCATCCTTTGGCCTTCGTGGATCGAAAGTGCGCCTACTTGAATGACGCAGGCAATCGTACATATGTTACGACTTCTGATAGCTGCGGCGGAAGGCGCCGGGTGTGAGCCGTTCCAGCTTCTTGAAGATTGCTCCATAATAGCTGGCAGATTCAAAGCCGACTTGATGAGCAATATCCTGCATCCCGCGCTGCACATTATCGAGCAGCAGTTCCTTGCTCTTGTTGATCCTTACCTGATTGACATAGCTGATAGGACGAATACCCGTCGTCTTCTTGAACAAATGGCAGAAGTATTCCGGTGTGACGAACATCAGTCCGGCGAGCGTCTGCAAAGTAATCTCTTCGGCATAATGCTGGTCAATATAGTCCAGGACCGGCTTTAATCGCTCATACTGCTGTCCCACGGTATCGCTGCCCTCGATAGAGACGCGCTGAATAATCTCCGTCAATAAGGTATAGAGGATGGCGGAGCATGCGTAATTGCTTAACGTTTGCTCATGCGGCGTAAGGGCAGCTTGCAGCAGCTCCCGCATTCGGGATAGAAGGTATTCGGGCGATACGAGCTCGAATACGCATGTGTCTACAATGCCGACTGTTTCAAACAAGTTCGCTGACCCACTGCCATCGAAGATGATCCAGTCGACTTCCCAGCTCCCCGATAAAGCATAGTATTCGTGCTTCTGACCGGGGAACAGCAGCATGCCCATGCCCTGCTTGATGATATGCTCCGTTTCACTTAGCTTAAGCTTGCCCTCGCCGCTGCGGCATTGAATCCACTGATAATCCTGAATGCCTGGGTCTCGTCGTATATGCTCCTGTTCGTGATGCAGGCCAATGCCAAGCAAATAAAAAGGAAGCAGCTTGTCTCTGGTGGATAATACCGGGAAAGCGCGATTGGGATGAGGCATGCGACCAACTCTCCTGTTAGCTTAATATTGTTATATCATATTAATTATTTAAGATATTCACCCCAATTAATATAGCATATAATCGCAATATATTGATGCACAAAGGAGATCACAGGATGACGATTAAGATCGGAATTGATTATTATCCAGAGCAATGGGCTCCCGAGCTTTGGGAGAAGGATGCTGCGCTTATGCAAGAAACAGGTGTTGCAGTTGTACGATTCGCGGAGTTCGCCTGGAGCCGAATGGAGCCAACCGAGGGTAATTATCGGTTTGAATGGTTGGATGCGGCTATAGAAGTATTCGCCGCACGCGGCATGGAGATCGTATTATGCACGCCTACCAATACGCCGCCGAACTGGATGACAACCCGCTATCCGGATGTGCTGCCAATGGATGAGCAACGTCAAATCATCCGGCCGGGCGTGCGTGGACATCGCTGCAACAACAGCTATTCCTTGAGAATGCTGGGCTCCAAATTTGTGGAGGCGATGTCACAGCGTTATGCGAAGCATCCCGCCGTCATAGGCTGGCAAATCGATAACGAGATGCACTATCAGGAATGCCATTGCGATACTTGCAATCGTGCATTTGTCGCTTGGCTGCAGAAGCGTTATTCCAGTCTGGAAGAGTTGAACCGGGAATGGGGCACGGTCGTCTGGAGCGGGGAATACAGCAGCTGGGCCGAGGTAACGACGCCGCTCGGTACCAGCAAGCCGATGAATCCTTCCTATCTTTTGGAGTATAAGCGGTTCTGCTCGGACAGCGTGGGCTATCTGCTGGGATGGCAGCTTGAAATAATACGCAGGAACTGTCCTGGCCAATTCGTGACGCATAACATGTGGCAATTCCCGAATAGCCTTGACTATTATGATCTCTACAAAGAGCTGGACTTCGCCTCTGTCGATTATTATCCGAATGAGCTGTATCGCGATCATGGCGATCGGTTTCCGAGGAACGGAGCGCTGACGCTGGACTTGGTTCGCGGCATCAAGCGCCGCAATTTCTGGGTAATGGAGCAGCTGAGCGGAGCGCAAGGCGCCTGGATGCCCATTCAGCGCACCCCTTATCCCGGACTGATCCGAGCTCGTTCCTGGCAGACAATCGCCCGCGGCGCCGATATGGTCGTCCATTTCCGTTGGCGGAGTGCTGCCGTGGGAGCCGAACAGTTCTGGCACGGGCTTATCGACCATAGCAATGTTCCTGGACGCAGGTTCAGGGAGTTCGCGGAGCTTACTCGCGAGGTGAACCAGCTAGGAGAACGACTGGCAGGCTCGACAATCGTTACCCAGGTTGCGATTCTGCATTCGCATGATCAGCATACGGCGCTTTCCCTTCAGGCGCAAGCGGAGGGGGGGATGCACTATATGGACAACTTGTCCTCCATGCACAATGCATTTCTGAAAATGGGCATCGGTACGGACGTTATCAACTGGACCGAAGAGCTCGATGGCTACAAGCTGGTCATTGTCCCTTCCCTCTTTCTGTTAAGTGAAGAAGCAGCGCAGCGGCTGGAGCGATTCGCAGCTGGTGGCGGCACGATCATCCTCACCAATCGGACAGGCGTGAAGAACATGAGGAATGTATGTGAGATGCTGCCTCTGCCGGGGCTGTTGGCGGAAGCGGCGGGTGTTGTCGTTAGTGAATATGATGCAATCGGCAGCAGCGAGCATCGAATTCGGAACGCGGAGGGCCAGACATTCGCTGCGAAGCAATGGTGCGATCTGCTGGAACTGCGAGGAGCAGAACCAATTGCCTGGTATGACAACGACTTTTACGAGGGTGTGCCGGCGGTTACTGTCAATAAGCTTGGTGAAGGTGAAGTGTATTATGTCGGCACTTGGCCGGAGCCATCGTATTTCTATCAGCTATTCGAAGGCATATTGAAGGAAAAGGGTTTGGCGCCCAAACTCCAGCTGCCGGAAGGTGTCGAGCTATCGATTCGAACGAAGGGTGAGGAAAGCTTCCTGTTCCTGATCAATTTGACGAATGAGCAACGCGAGATTACGCTTGACGTTCCCTATCGCAGCTTGTTGACGAGCGAGAGATTGGAGCAGAAGATGACGCTGCCAGCTCTGGGAGTAGATATTTTAACTTTATAAGGTCAGCGGCACTTTGCGAAGGGCTGTCTCACAAGGCTGAATACCTTGAGGGACAGCTCTTTATCGCTGTTTAACAGAAATGTCGATGAATGCGCGTTAAAATGAGAGCATTTTCATTCTTATTTATTCAATTTCCAATGAAACCTTTACAGCTCCAACGTTGGTTAACAATGCTATTGCGGCAACCGCATGGCAATTGGCTTAATCGATCCAAGAAAAAGCCAAGTCGCCCTTCAAAAGGACGACAGTGAAAACGAGAAGGCCGTGTACTGGAAGGCCCACTCTCATTCCACTCGTGAACATATAACATAAACGATAATGGGTTATTATACTGCGGATACCGCTTCTATAGATCAAGTATTTTCCACATTGCTCGGCCTTTATCCAAAAATGGGTACTCTCCTTTACACTCGCGGCATCCCGGCAGAATATGATTGTTTAGATAAGCACCGGAAAAGTAACGCAAACGTAGAAGGGACTGTGATCCGTTGGCGCAAAGCTCACGTTCATCGCGACCTCCAAGGTCGTTGAGACATTATTCAAGCCATACACGCCACTTTATTAAGAAGCTTGGCTGTAAACCAAACGAGCTGCTGCATTTTATACTGGTCTATGATCCTAAACACAAAAACAAGGTTTACAGTCGTTCTTCCTATTACCCCGCGATGACGCTGCATAAACCTTTAAAGCTGCTTGAAAAACGCACACCTCGAATGACTCTCTTTTCCAAAAAAAACGAGCTCATTCATATCCTCAGCCAAAATAAAAAAGGCTACGCGGTTTTTATGGAGATTAATAATCGCGAAACCTGGAAAAGCGAGTTCAAAAAAATTAGGGCACAGTTCATCGACGTTGACTTAAACAAAATTTCTGAACAATTTCACACAAACGAGCAAGCTCAGCAGCGAATCGAATCGCTGCAAGCAGATCCCGCGGAGCAGCTTGCATCCATTACACTCAAAAAAAACAAACAAGGACAATATCGCCTTTTGGCTGAGCGAACGAGAGAGAGAGTCGCCTATTTAAAAAAAGCATATATAAAAAAACATAAGCGACGTATTAAGGACACGCTGATTATCGAAACAAAAAACGGTTATCACATCTATTGGGTCCTTCAAGGCGGTTCGATTAGCAAATTCGTTCCGATTCAAAAGGCTTTAGCACAAAAATTCAGTTCCGACCCCGTGATTACCAATCTATCTAGAGTCATGCGCGTACCCGGCTTCTACCATATGAAAAACCCGGAAAGCCCTTTTATGGTTCGCATTAAGCAATGGGGCAGGAAAAAATCGTTTACGCAAAAAGAACTCGTTCGTTCACTGGCATTAAAACCTGTTTTCACAGCGAGATCCAGACAAAAGCCTCACTAATGCCATGCTTCTACAGCGATTATCTGATTCATCTTTTTGAAAACAACTATACAGTGGATTGAATATTGAAAGGGGCCGCCTTAAAAGTCCGTTGCAATACTCAGTGCCGCTAGTTACGTCGTACCGGGTTATCAAGAGCGTTCAGCTCCACTATTATAGTGGCGTTGAAGGCTCATTTTTCATTTTATTGAACTGTGGCCGGCTCTGGGTTCCCTTTTGGACAGCTTCTTGGCATAGGCGAGTGAAGTTTTGAACAGCTTCTAGCGTAATCGAGTGAGTTTCGCCCTCATTATTCATTCCATATTTAAAAAACACAGTATATTCTATAGTTCTTCTGGTCAAACGTTTTTGGGATACACGATATAATAAAGCTCTGGAAAGGAGATCCAATTTAAATTATGTAAGCGCTTCACTTGCTTCGCCAAATTATTTTAGGGGGAATATAACCCGTGCGAACACATTTCAAACCTATCATCTCGATCTTGCTTGCAGCAGCTTTACTCCTGCCTTCAGGCTGGCTTGCACAGGCCGTGGAAGCTGCCGAACAGAGTCACTACATGATGAGAAATACGACACTGAGCGAATTTGCTGCAAATGTCGGCGGACCTGCACCGACAGAACAAGCGGATACGATTACGGTTTACCACGAAACCTTTGCAAATGGCAAAGGAGCTGCGACGCAATCAGGCGGTGCCAGCCTGGCGCAGACCACCGATAAATTATTCGCTGGCAATGATGATGGAGCAGCTTTATCGGTAAGCAATAGAAATAACGATTACGACGCGGCAGATTTCAAATTCAGCGATATTGGCCTCGGTAACGGAAAAACTTACACGGTAACCGTTACGGGCTACGTAAACGCTGACGTAGTTGTGCCTGCCGGCGCACAAGCCTTTCTTCAAACGGTGAGCAGCTACAGCTGGTTGGCAGGAGCAAATTTCACAGCCGGAGAAGCTTTTACTTTAACGAAAGAATTTACGGTGGATACTAGCAAGGATACGAGCCTGCGCGTTCAATCCAACGCTGATGGGGCGACTGTTCCGTTTTATATTGGAGACGTACGGATCACCGAGAAGGCAGCTTCAGGCGGCGGCGAAGAGGAGACACCTAGACCGCCGGCGTCAGACTTCGACACCATCACCTTCGAGGATCAAACAGCGAGCGGCTTTGTAGGCAGATCCGGTACCGAAACGCTCACGGTCACCAATGAAGCCAATCATACCGATGGCGGTTCCTATGCTTTGAAGGTGGAGAATCGATCCGATAGCTGGCACGGGCCAACCTTGCACGTGGAGAAATATGTGGACAAAGGCGCCGAATATAACATTTCGTTCTGGGTCAAGCTGATCTCGCCTACTAGCTCGCAGCTCCAGCTGTCTACCCAGGTTGGCGAAAGCAGCCCAAGCTATGTTAACCTTTCATCCAAAACGATCAATGCCAGCGACGGCTGGGTTCAGTTCGAAGGCACCTACCGTTATACCAACGTAGGCAACGAATTTCTGACCATTTATGTGGAAAGCTCCAATAATAAGACGGCCTCTTATTATATCGACGATATCAGCTTTGAAAGCACAGGATCAGGTCCGATCTCCATACAAAAAGATCTGACTCCGATCAAACATGCTTATCAGAACGAGTTCCTAATCGGAAACGCGATATCGTCGGGGGATCTGGAAGGCGTTAGACTTGAGCTCCTCAAGCTCCATCACAATGCCGCCACAGCAGAAAACGCGATGAAACCGGATCAAATGCAGCCTACAAAAGGCAACTTTACCTTTACTGCTGCGGATGCGCTCGTAGATAAGGCTTTGGCTGCGGGAATGCAAATGCATGGGCATGTTCTCGTATGGCATCAGCAGACGTCGGCGTGGATGACTACGTCGAACGATTCTCCGTTGGGACGGGATGAAGCACTCGTTAATATGAGGACTCACATCGAAACGGTCATGGAGCATTACGGCAGCAAAATGATCTCATGGGACGTCGTTAATGAAGCGATGAACGATAACCCGTCTAATCCGTCGGATTGGAAAGCTGCGCTGCGTCAATCTCCTTGGAAAAGCGCCATCGGATCAGACTACGTAGAGCAGGCGTTCTTAGCGGCAAGAGAAGTGCTGGACGCCCATCCGGAATGGGATATCAAGCTTTATTACAATGATTATAACGAGGACAACCAGAATAAAGCCCAAGCTATTTACAGCATGGTCAAAGAAATCAATGATAAGTATGCGCTGACTCATCCTGGCAAGCTCCTCATCGACGGCGTTGGCATGCAGGCGCACTACAATGTGAACACGAATCCGGACAATGTTAAGCTGTCCTTGGAGAAATTTATTTCCTTAGGCGTTGAAGTAAGCATAACCGAGCTGGACATTCAAGCGGGAAGCAGCTACCAGCTCCCCGAGCAGCTTGCGAATGCTCAAGGCTACTTGTATGCGCAGCTGCTTGAAATCTTCAAGGCTCATGCCGCTAATATCAAGCGCGTAACCTTCTGGGGACTGAATGACAGCTCGAGCTGGAGAGCCGCGAACAACCCGCTGCTGTTCGATAAGAACCTGCAGGCTAAACCGTCCTATTATGGAGTCATCGATCCCGTTGCCTTTATGGAAGAGCATGCGCCTGTCACGGCGGATGCCAAACAATCAACCGCTCAATTTGCAACACCAACAATTGACGGTTCAATCGATTCCGTTTGGAGCGAAGCGACTGAGATACCCGTTAATCGCTATCAGATGGCATGGCAAGGCGCGACAGGAGTTGCAAAAACGCTGTGGGATAATCAAAATCTGTACGTATTAATTCAAGTTAACGACGCGCAGCTGGACAAGAGTAATACAGCTGCTTATGAGCAGGATTCCATTGAAATCTTTTTAGACGAAAACAACGCTAAAACATCGTTCTATCAAGATGACGATGGGCAGTACCGCGTTAATTTCGATAACGAAACTTCATTTAATCCGTCAAGCATCGCGGAGGGCTTCGAATCTGCAACTAAAGTTTCCGGCACAAGCTACACGGTAGAAGTGAAGATTCCGTTCAAAAAGGTAACCCCAAGCAGCGATAAGAAGCTTGGCTTTGATGTGCAGATTAATGACGCAAAGGACGGTGCCCGTCAAAGTGTTGCTGCATGGAACGATACGACTGGCAACGGTTATATGGATACATCCGTATACGGTGTGCTGACACTTGCTGGCCAAACGGTTCATCCAGGCGATACGACTAGCATCGGATCTAATCCCTCCACAGGAAACGTAGAGGTTAAAGACGGTCACGTTACGATCCACCCTGGAGTGAAGAATGAAGGCGGCCTTGTAACGGCATCCGTCTCCAACGAAAATCTGAGGAGAGCGCTTGAAGTAGCTGCGCCAGCAGCAAACGGCAAAAAAACAGTCGCAATCGATGTTCCGAAGCAAACCAACGCGAATTCGTATGAAGTACAATTGCCGGCTCAAAGCTTGAAAGGTCAACAAAGCTTTGTACTTTCATTGAAGACGGAGCATGCAGCCATTGAAATTCCAAGCAATATGCTGGCGAGTGAAGCCGAGAATGCGGAGCAAGTATCCATCCGTGTAACGAAGGCCTCTACCGCTAGCCTGGATGCAGCCTCTCGCGAGCGGATTGGGAACCGTCCGGTACTGGATCTTAATATGGTCGTCGATGGAAAACTCATTGCATGGAACAACCCGAACGCACCTGTTACGATCTCTGTTCCATACACGCCCACAGCAGATGAGCTTAGCAATCCGGAGTCGATCGTCGTCTGGTACCTCGCTGACAATGGCGACGTGACATCGATTCCGAATGGTCGATATGATGCCGCCACCCGAGCAGTCGTATTCCAAACGACCCATTTCAGCAGCTATGCTGTGGCTTCCGTCGTCAAAACCTTCGGGGACCTGAAGAATGTACCCTGGGCAAAGCAAGCGATTGACGCAATGGCAGCGCGCGATGTTATCAAAGGATTGTCCGTGGACAGCTTCTCTCCCGGGGCTTCCATTAAACGAGCAGACTTCATCGCCCTCCTTGTAAGAGCGCTTGAATTGCAAGGTACAGGCAAGGACGATGCGATGTTCAGCGATGTTCAGGAAACCGCTTATTATTACGATGAGCTGGCCATCGCCAAAGAACTAGGAATCGCAACTGGCTTTGGAGACCATTCGTTTAAACCAAACCGCGATATCTCCCGTCAAGACATGATGGTGCTGACGACGCGCGCGCTGGCAGCATCCGACAAGCTGCTTGAAGCGAGCGGCGATTTAGAGGCTTATCCTGACGCGGCGAGTATTTCTGAATATGCACAAGACAGCGCAGCCGGCTTAGTGAAGGCCGGAGTCGTGAACGGTAAGAACGGCAAGCTTGCTCCGAATGATTCGCTCACTCGCGCAGAAGCAGCCGTTATCTTGTATCGTATTTGGAGTTTATAATCACAGCCGATAAGACGAGCGCGTAGGTAGAACTCCTTTTTTGTCCGATGATTAGGCATACATGTTAAAACGGTATGCGAAGCAAGATATCCGCTTAAGCAACAAATGAGCCGAGCCATCTTACGAATGGCTTGGCTCATTTCAGTCTTCGCTTCATTCGCTCAATTATAATTCCGAGCTAAGGTTTCCAAATACTGCTCGATAGGTACGGAATTCCGATAAGCTAGCAGCTCATTCCCTGCCTGGCCAATAACGGTTCGGAATTGCTTGCTCTCTCCCGTTGCTTGTGCTGCAATGGCATCTACAATCGTCTGCGGATCATCCAGTTGAGTACCGTCCCGGTTTTCCATCAAGTTCTCAATTTTGTCCATTAAATTATCGTAAGCCGTTATCGTTTCATCCTTATTCCAAATGATGCTATTCTTAAAAGGAATTTACGGATAACATTGATCGGTCCCCGCGTATTAACGGCAAACTGCCAGTCAATCGTATCCTCTGCCGCTAATTCCAATGCTCCGTATGAGCCCATTCCGGCATTATTTACAACCACATCGATTGTGCCAAAGGCGGTAATAGCTTGTTCAATAGCTGATTCAACCTGCTCCAAAACCGTAACATCCAGCTTAAATATTCGAATGCTGGGGTACTTGATCAATTCCGTTTTCTTCTCAAGCGTGCGCATCGTTGCTGCAACATTCCAACCCAGCTTTGCAAAATGGATCGCCGTTAGCTTACCCAGAGTGATATCCTTTTGATCATCGAAGATTAAACGGTTAGTACCATCAGGCACTCGTCAAAGTACTCACCCTTGTACTTTAAGGAATTACTTTCCAAACCATATTCCTTGAATCCCAAGGACTGATAAAGCTTTTTCGCACAACCATTGCCGGATATAACGTTTAAATTGATATGTTCCAAACCTTCGCAATTGCTTGCTCGGCTAATAAGATCTTTCATGAGTAATTTCCCCAAGCCTTGCCCTCTCTGTTCCGGTGCCACATACATCCCATAAACATTACCTTTATGAGCCGTTTTCAGACCGCTCTCCCGTACAAAGGAAACCAATCCTACGAGCGAACCATTATCGTCAAAAGCCCCAAGCACAAACTTATCTCCAGCGGGTTTCAATCGTTCTGTTACTATTTCCAGTGAAAAGTCCACTTCCCGCTCGTACGTTGAACCAAAGGCCTCCGGGTTACATTTCAGGGCACTCAATCTTAATGCTTGATACAGCACCGCATCGGGCTCATCCAACACTCGAATATTCATTCCCAATCCTCCCGTCTCTTTCGTGCCCATTCTAACATAAATGATACTCAAGCCAACCGGAGAAACATGCCATTCTCCTCTTAGCAGCTATGATCATCAACATAACATCAGGAATGATATGCGCTGATCGCGTTCGCTTTCTCCTCGCGGGTACCAGAGGTGCATCCAGTGATAACAGCATATCCTCGAGACCGAGACCGACAATAGATAACCATTCACAGTGTCAATCAAATATGTATTTCGGGTCATTATGTGCGATTTATTGGGCTGCTTTCATCAACTTCTTCGCCGCCTTTTGAACGGAGCTTTTGGGGTGAGACTCATATTCATAACCATACATTAAAACTTCGGCCGCCAAACTAGGGGAGACCTTCGCTATCCCAATCATAGCGGTTAACAATTTTGATAAAAACTTATCGCCTAATTGAAAGAGTCCCTGCTTTAATACCGGCAGAATCATTCTGGCTTCCTCTTCACCGCAGGATGCCACATTCCCCAAACAAAGTATCGAATAGTCCTTTACAATTGTACTTTGATCTGAAAGCATCCGTTCTTGTAAATCTCCAATTGCAGAGATTATCCGACGAGGTATAAGAGGACTTATGAATGCAACAGCATGCATGGACTCCCATCGTACCCGCGTATGTTTATGATGAATCGAAGAGAGGAGCTGTTCGGCGTATAGCGCAACTAGGCGGGGATGAGTTTCTGCTACCTTTGAAAAAACCTCTGCACAATCTCCGGCAATTTTCACGTCCGAGTGTAATAGGCCTTCTGCAATTTGTTTTAATAAAGTTGGGTTTTCTTTGCACGTTAACGCTACCTTTTCATTCGATTGCTGCGTCGAATCTCCAGTCTGCGACGATAACATCGAGACAACCGTTCCTCTATCTTCCACTTTACGGTCACACTCCTTGTTTACTCGTACATTATATTATAGTCGAACACCAGTCCGAAGCTCACGCCAAACAGGCTCCTGCTTGTAGTCATATTTTTTTATAATCACCTGAGCAAACACCCTGACTATTTAGTAGCATACCTTATGTCGAAAAATGGTTATTGCCACTTACTCATGCGTCCTCTTTCCAGAATAAGACTGTTCGGAAAGTACCGTAGACGTAACGCCTGCTTTAGCGCCCTTTAAGACGAATTGTAATAGGACATGCTTCAATATATGAATTAAACAAACTTAAAAGTCGCGATAGGTTTACATTGGTATAGCTTGAAGATTGCTTTCATAAAGCTGTATTCCTTTAACAAACCAACTGTTTTTTGAACCTTTATCATCAGGAAGATAGTTTTCTATGGATGATGTTAACTTTGCTTTCCCTTTATAACGGCGAGCTATAGTTAAATGAGGACTAAATGAACGATTTTCCCTCGGATAGAGTCCCTCCAAGCTGTCTTCTATTCTTCGGTAGATACACTTGCCCAAAGTACATTGGGTGAAGTTTGAGAGCCAAAAGTTCCCCACCCTTTCCCTCTTAATTCAAATGGTTCAGTAGCGAGTGCAACGTCGTATAATAACTTTTTAATCTGTTGTATTTTATGTACCGAGGTATCACCTAAAAATTTTAAAGTTATGTGATAATCCTCCGGGTGCGTCCATTTCTGAAAATGAAGGTTTGACTTGAGTAGTCTAGATTGTTCGGTCAATTGCTCTCGCAATTGTTCATCAATAGGAATTGCAATAAACAACCGTAATGTTTCAGAGCTCATTTATGATAACCTCCCCGTGTTATATAACATTCAACTATAGTCTTGCCTAAAATTGATGGAAATAGAATTATCAGAGCGAGCGTGCCGTTAATCCCGGCCTTGGCGAATACAATCTTATGTGTCCGAAGCGCTCTCGCTCTGCCGCGGCGCGGATGGCGCGCTCCATTCTGCCCGGATCAGGCACGTCGACATTATTCATCCTGTCTTCGGTTCATCGCCGATAAGCCCTAACAGCTGCTTAATATAAAGCATCGCAAAAAAAAGACGATTTCCCATTTGTTTCTTGAATGGAAATCGTCCTTATTTCGTCCCAGATGGAAAAAAATGTTTGAATATCCTTGTAAAAGCTATTTCAACTACTACGGTCCCATTCATAGGAAATCGTTCATACAGCTACTTCTGGATAATCTGAAGAAGGTTCCCGCATGTGTCGTCAAAGACAGCTATTGTAAATTCGCCCATTTTTGTCGGCTCCATAGTAAATTTCACGCCGTGTCCCAGTAATCGATTGTACTCTTTATAAATATCAGCAACGCCAAACATTGTCGCTGGGATGCCTTCGGCAAATATCTTCTTTTGATACTCTTTGGCGGCAGGATGTTCATTTGGTTCGAGTATAAGCTCGGTACCATCTTGCTGATCGGGAGAAACAAGCGCTATCCACCTATATTTACCCATGGGAACGTCATGCTTGATCTCAAAGCCCAGCGTTTCTGTATAAAACTTCAAGGCCTTGTCTTGATCTTGAACGAATAGACTGGCAACAATGATTTTCATCCTGTTTTTGCCTCCTTTATTATTTGCAATGTTTATGCTTCACTCTGATCAGAAAAGCAAACAATTCTTCAGCGTTTTTTAATTAGAATTACTCTATCCATCCCTTCAGCAAATTTTTTAGTGGCTCGTTATTGAAAATAATCATTCGAAATTTCCCTTTTTTTTTCGAGTTGACGAGCCCCGCACCTTCCAAAACAGACAAATGCTTAGCGATCGCCTGTCGCGAAATGACAAGGTTGTGCTTCGTAATGAGACGTACCGTAAGTTCATACAACGTCTGCTCGTTGCGCTCGGATAGTTCGTCTAATATAAGCCGACGAGTCGAATCGCCAAGAGCCTTGAATATAGTGTCTTTGTCCCATTTCATATGCCGATTATAAGCAACCTAGTAGTTGCTTGTCAACAGTAAGCAACCGCTAGGTTGCTTATTTAAATCCAGCAATTCCAGAAACTTCGACCGATATTTGAATTAAATAGTCGTACGGGTTTTATCTGATAAATAGTTTAGCAGCTCACCCGTATATGTTTTTCCGTAATTTTACACTAAATTTCCCCCTAAACCTCCAATCTTTAAAGGACTTTAATATCTCCATAGAGAAGTACTAGAGAGGAAACCCTTCCTCTGTGAGGGAGCAAGATTGATGACACTAACCACCGCTATAGGTAAATATGGTTTAAGGCAACAATACGATTGCGGGTCACTTCAATGCGCTGCTCACATTTGTTGGAAGAGGTTAAAACATCCTGCGAACAAACTCCATCGAAGGCGGTGTTCATGTTGTCAAATTTGAACGTAGAAACTTGGAATTCAATTTATTCGCAAGGCAGAAGTTTATTACAGTATCCTGATGAAGAAGTCGTATCCTTTTTTAACCGTAACAAAGGTAAATTTCAAAAGGGTATCGACATTGCTTGCGGAGCGGGGCGGCATACTTTTCTTATGGCCGATCATGGTATCGAAGCAGTGGGGGTCGACAGTTCCACGTCCTCGATTGAATACGCAAAAGCAACAGCTGCAAAAAAACAAATAACAAATGTATCTTTTGAGTGTAAGTTAGCCCAAGATCTGAGTTTCCCAGATCAAACGTTCGACGTTGTTGTCGTGTGGGGACTTATACATTATCTAGATTTAGATGCTCAACAAACGACTTTAAAAGAAGCTCATCGTATTTTGAAACCCGGAGGTCAACTTCTATGCACGCTTCGCTCCGAACAAGATACGCGAGCGAAGGAAGGAATCGAGACAGAGCCGAATCGGTATTCCGTTGAGTATTTCGATGCTGGTTCTACAGACCCCAAAAAAACACTCATGTATTTTTGGGATGAGGCAGGCGTTCGCGCAAAACTAAATGACTTTCAATCTATCGAGCTTGGCCATCGGATAATTGAACCGATCAGTAAATTGGGCAACAAAACCGCACATTGGCTTATCTCCGCGACGAAATAAGATATGATATCAGATCGTTTCGTAATCAGCGTAGGTGCGGGCCATCACCAGTTGCCGTTTATTAGGCGTATGGCTGAATTAAATATTCCGATTGTAGCTTTCGACCTAAACCCGGAAGCCCCTGGAAAAGTTTACTGCCAGCATTTCAAGGCTATAAGTACATGGGATTATTCCGAAGCGCAAAAATGGTTGCTCCAGCTGGATTTGGAATACATGGGAATTGGGTGTTTCTCTTACGGTAAAGCGCTCGTTACGCAACAAAGACTCGCCTATTTTTTCAACCTTGCGGGTGCATTACCTGAGAAGACGCTCTTGATGAATGACAATAAAACAACGTTGCGCCAAGAATTAAAAGCTGCTGGTCTTAGCCATCTCATGGAATGGCGCGCAAGTGAATTGCTTAATTGCTGGCAAGGCATTATTCAAGTAGATTCAGATTATATCGTCAAGCCCGCCATGGGCGGATCCAGCCGTGATATTCAAATGTTTAACGGAGAGGCATTAATTCAACTCTTAGATTCGAATGAACTCGACCCATCTGCCGTCGTTCAATCTTTTGTCCAGGGACCGGAATATCGAATCATAGCCATGATAGAAGATAATGGTATTGTGTTCATGAGCGTGATGCAAAAAGAAAATCACTCTGGCACTTTTTGTACGGGAAGACTGGTTCCGGATCATTCGAAGGAAGCCTGGGGAAGACGTATCGTCGAAGCTCTAGTCTCTCGCTTTGCTTTGAAGAGAACTGTATTGAAACTCGATATCATTGATCAGGATGAAAGATTTGAAATCATCGAAATGGACTTCGGCATTCCCGGTGATTACTTCGAATCCCACTTCTCACTTTTCTCTTATGGTTTCGAATACATAGATCATTACATTGAATTGATCTGCAACAAGGAAGTGCAACCTCATCAACAAGATATTAGAAATAGTTCGATATGTTTTGATTATTTGTATTGGACGGACGAGCAACCATCCGTAATTAATCAGGATTTAATCGAACAGAAGCTAGTGTCCATGTTAGGAGAGACTGCGCTCATCATTCCCAACAAGCTTGATGGGCAGGTTGCAATAAAGCCGAATAGCAACATGGATAATGTGTCTGCCGTTTTGCATCACAGGCCTGAGTTCCCGCATTCTGTGGTATGCAGCTTCCTGCATTCCGCCTTACAATAATCAAAAAGACAACCGCCCCATGATGGGCAGTTGTCTTTTTGTTATTTTAATCATTACTCGAATCTCATTCAACGAACAAAACGTCGAGCTCCTGATACAAACGTTCTTTTTTCTCTTGCAGAATTCCATGAGATAAAAGGGCGAGTTCCAATGTTTCCTGATTAGAACGATAACACCCCATGCAATATAATCCATATCGTCCTAATATTCGTTCAACGTCATCTCCATACCGGTCGAACAAATCTGCTATAGTCATTTTATTTATATCGTTCTTGGCATTCAATTGGGATAATCGGTTAATTCTTGGATTCTTTCGATAATATGGCGCTTGAAGCAATCTCCAAAAGTCAGCATGATAGATATCCGAATCTCGATAAAAGCTACACCAGTATCCTATAAATGCTTCATCCCATGATATATCCTTCTGCACGATCGAGCCTAGAATTTCATTCGGCATACTAATCGTTATTCCCGTTCTCTTTAATCCCACTTCTTCAATCGTTAGTTCACCATTCGCGATGCGGAAAGAAACATCAAATGCTAAGCCGGGCATCTTCCCCGTCGATGTCAGTAAAACCTCAACATCCTCTGAGAAAATAATCTCGGGTACCTCATTTAACTTCAATAAGTAAGAAATAACTTCCTGTCGAGAGATATCGATAGCGGTCGGATATGATTTCATAAAGATTTCTTGGTCAAACTGATTCTTTAGCCAAAGGTGTTTGTTAATTGGATCATATAATTCTCTGCGATTATAACCTATACGTTCAATCTCATCCGATTCCGGTATCCATTTTTCCCCAGCTAACAAATCAACCACACGTATCGGCTTATTTTCGAAGTATTTGAGCACATCATCCAGGCTGTTTTTGAGAGATTTATGTACAAACGGCTCGTGTTCCGGGTTCCACAGCTCAAAATGGCTTGCAAAGGGAATTATATTTTTGGTTTGGTACAGAGATGCCGCATTTTCCAACATCGTTAGAAGACCGCTGCAACTTTTTCTCATAATCGTTGATTTTTCGTCTTCACTTAAATGTCCCCATGTTAAAGGGAATCCCGATGCGCCAGGCGAGAATGCTGAGGCGATGGCGTCTACGGGACCAACCTGTCTAGCAATGTGAGGGTTTAACCCTGCATCGTTTAAATTCAAGAAACGGAAGCCTTTTATTTCGATGAGTACAATCGCATCATTCCAGAGGCTTATTGGTTCGTAACAAGTAATAAAAATTTGATCCGCGATTTGAATTTTCTCTCCGAACGGCATTGCATGGACTCTACTGAAACCAAGAGCCCTTAATCTGTGCTTCAACCGCTGATTGGGAAAATCGGGCACATAAACTGGGATCTCTTTATTGAAATGGGCGAGCGTCGGTTCATGGAAGTGATCGGAATGTTCGTGCGAAATCCAAATTGCATCTGGCCGCAAATCCGAGCCATTTGTTAACGGGGTAGGATAGTGAGTCCACGCACCTAAAAAGCAGGGCCCGTCAAGCCATGGATCAGTCAATAATCGAAAATTATCAGTCTCGAATTCCAAGCATGCATGAGAATGGAGCTTAATGGACAAATCCACCGGAATTTGATTTGTCGACTTTTTGACGGATGTCTCCTCTTCTTCACTTTCTAAAAGAGCAAAGATCATCCCATCTTCAATGATCGTATCTATGGGTTTCATACTCTGATTCTTATTGGTTAAACATTTCCCTGACTTCTCATCAAACTTCCACATATGTACTGGGCATTCGAAAACGCCATCCGTATGACAAATAGTACCTCCCATATGCGGGCAAGTGGACGAGAGAAGTTGAATCGAATCGTTTTCCCGGACTAAAAAGAACGGTTGCCCATCGATTTCGAGTGTAGTAGGCCAAGTATTAAATTGCGCAACCTCTCCGATTAACACTTTTTTCATAAGTTTGATTCTTACCTCCATAAAAATTAAATTCATTCAGTCCCAATATCTGCGATTGATTATTTTGCTTGAAAGACTAATGCGATTGCCTTCGATTCCAACCTTGTAAACGTTATAATACTTGCGAACTGCGATGACGCTCGACTGTCGTATTCGTCCAGCGACAGTTGCGATATATACAAAAAACTTTTCACCCTTATTACTGTTGATTATATCTTACAACAATACAGGATTGGCATATTATTTTCCATACTTGACCATGCTTTTTTGCGTCCTGCGTTGAATTTTTTTTGAGCCCAAAATGAAATAATAGGTCAATGATCTGAACCTTAAAAATTATGGAGGGGATCGGCTATTTCCATTTCATTTTTGAAAGAAGGCGCTCATTTTTTAGTTATTCGTGTATGGGTCGCGATATGAATCTATTGCAGGGGTACAATGGAAGCTTCAACGTCTAGCTTTCGAATTGGTAAGAAAGCAGCATGAAAGCGGAAAATATCGATGTAGATCTATGCATCCTTTTTCACCATTCGATAATTGATTAATCAATCACTTCAGTGCAAGAGATGCCTTACCTTCCTGCAATGCCAACACCGTCGCGGTAATACCCTCTTGGAAAGGCGTCGCGGTAATCGGTCCAATTAATCGTTTGTATTTCTCTCCACTCAGCGTCAGCGGATCTTCGGTTAAATAAAGCATCTCGACGACTTCTTTCATCACGGGCACACTCATACCTATCAACGATAAACCTATTTTTTTCATGGGTATGACTAGTTTGGCTTGACCGATGGCCTTTTGTGCAATCCGTACAATTTCTCGCCCCGAAATAAGCCCAGCACCCGGTATATTCCAGTTCTGCCCATAAGCGAAGTTTTTGCCTGCCAGCTCAGCAACCATCGAAGCCGCATCAGGTAAATAGACGAATTCGCGTGGAACATGCATGTTGCCGACAAAAAAAGCCATTTTTCCAGCAGCTATCGCTTCCAAGGTTGAGCCTAAATACGAAGCTTCATTAGCCGTAGGTCCATAATAATCGGGTAAGCGAACAATCATGACTTCGGCCTTAGTCCAACGCTTACTGAACATCATCCGTTCATAGTCCAGACGTACTTTTCCTTTTATCGTATGAGGTTGTTTGGGATGTTCTTCCGTGACAAGATCCATCTGCTTTCTTCCATAAGGATAAATGCCGTCAATCGCTACAACTTTAATCGCAAGCCTCTCTGCCGCCTCCATCACCGATTCGCCTAGCGGAATGAGTTTGTTCACCATCTCGTGATAGGGTACATTCGCACAATGGAACAATACGTCTGCGTCGTCTGCCTGGGCTACAATATCATCAGGGCGCATAGCGTCCCCTACGGCAAGCTTCAAGTGCTTAGGATTACCAAGCTTTCCAGCAAGCTGCTCCAATTTCTGACGCGAACGTCCAAAAGCAATGGTATGTATTCCCCGTTTGACCAATTCTTCCGTAATAGCTGCTCCCGTCCCGCCCGTTGCTCCAATAACAATCGCTTTTTCCATTTTCATTAGCCCCATTTCCTTTGTAATTGATCAATCACTAACATTTGTTTATCTTACCACCCTGTTAGTGATTGGTCAATCACTAATTAGAGATTTCTTATTTGAAGTGCATCAAAACCATTTGGCTGCAACCGCGATCGGAAAAATGACTTTGTTCACGCAGCGTTAACGGCATACTCATGTTTAGTTCATCTTATATAGGCTAACATCATTACACCACAAACGTCCAAACACAAAGGACCATCTTCACATAATCTACAGTGTACTCAAGACTTTGGGAGGTGAAGATTTAATGGGTGGTTTTGTAGGTGGCGCTAATAACAGTATTGGTTTTATATTGGTACTTTTTATTTTGTTGGTAATTATCTCTTGTAGCTGTGGAATATTTGGTGGCGGATACGGCGGCGGTTACTAACTTCTGCTAATATACAGTCTAGACGTAACCTCCATGCGTTCGGACTGCTTGGTTTATAGCGTTACTCGGTAAGGCCCATTATTTGGGCCTTATTTACTTTAATTACCGGGGGAGTACAATCGCTTCGTGTATACACACTCAGCATATTCCGAGTTCCGTTCATGCGTCGTAGCTAACCAAGTAGGGATGCAGCTGCGTGTTGTAAATTCCGATGCTGTATTCAATGAGATTGCCTTCGCTATCATAGGAGTGCCGCAGCCGTTTGAGCACTGGTGCTCCCGGCTCCACCCCTAGAACGGCGGCGCTCTCCGCTGCTGCCGCCTCTACAAGAAATCGATCACGGAAGCCCTCCAGCGTGATGTCTTTCTCCTCCAGCCATTCATACAAGGAAGAGAATAATGCACCTTTATCGTTTTCGGCCTGTACCAGTGCGACGCCCGGCGTAATATAATGCTGAAAATGAATATAAGGCTGCTCATCCAGCAAATACAGCCGCTCAATGCGTTGGCAGCTCTCTCCGAACAGCTCCAGCAGCTCAGCATTTGTCTTCGTATTCACCATCTCTGCTCTGAGCAGCCGTTTCTCCATGCGATGTCCCTGCTCTACCAGCAGCTCTGTGAAACGCTTACCCTTGGATAGTTTGGTGGAGGACGTATTGCGCAGCACGATTGTGCCTACCCCGCTCTTTCTCTCGACGTAGCCTTCTGTGGAAAGCTCACGAATGGCATTGCGCACGGTCATCTTGCTTACTTGAAACTCCTGCTCCAAGAGCGGCTCCGCAGGGACGAAGCTCCCAAGCGGGTATACTCCGTGCATAATCCGATCCTTTATAATATTTTTGATTTGCAAATAGAGCGGACCCTTTTTTCGCGAAATGGACACCGAATGTCCCCTACCTTTCCACATCACCTGTCTCGTTATGGATAGCCTTCTCAACTTCCTCGCGCGTGGATAACGGCGTATCTCCCGGAATTGTGTGGGCGAGCCTTGCAGCTGCCGCTGCAAATTCAACCACTTGCTCCAAAGGAAGCCCGCGCAGCAGGCCGTCTATAATACCACTGGCATACGCATCGCCCGCGCCTACGCGATCATACACAGAGAAGCTATGCTCTCTGCCCAGAACGAGACGATCATTGCTGTATATAAATCCCTTTAGCGAATGAGTGTTGTCTCCATTTATGCGGCGATGAGTGCCTGCGATCGTCTGGATATCATATTGTTTCGCCACTGCCGGAAGCAACTCCTTCAACTGCTGCTCCCGCTCAAGTGCAGCTGTCGGCATTCCCAGCACTAACATGGCATCCTTTTCGTTCATCATAACGATATCCGCAAGCTGTAGCATCTGCTCATAATGACATTTTGCCCGCTCATAACCATCCTTTCCCCACAGCGTCGGCCGATAATTGCAATCAAATACAATCTTCCGTCCCTGTTGCTTGGCTTCCCGAGCAAGGCGGAGCATGCTGCTGCGAACCTGATCGTTCATCGCCAGCGTAATACCGCAAAAGTGGAGCACCTCCACCTCTGCGACCGCTGCAGCCAGCTGCTGATCGCCAAACGTTGCCGTATTGAAGCTGCTGCCTAAGCGGTCGTTATACGTAACCTTGCTTGCCCTTGCGCCAAACCCCTTCTCCAAAAAGTACATGCCCAGATATTGTCCCGAGCGCATAATATGGCGGATGGACAAGCCCAGCTTGCGCAAGTTCGCTGCGGCCGCCTCGCCCAGCGCATTGTTCGGCAGCGCAGATATGAGATAAACCTCATGACCATACCGGGACATCGCTGACAGTACATTGACACCGGTGCCCGAGAAGGAATAGTTAAGCTGATTCTCCTGCGCAAGCGTACTGTAGCCAGGCGTTTCAAGCCTCATCATCACCTCGCCGAACGCAGCAATTTTACTCATATTTGTCCACCAAATGCTTGAGAGACGCTAGCAGCTGTCTCACCTGCTCCGGTCTTGTTTCACCAGTAGCCGAGTCAATAATTGAAGTGTATACATGCGGAATGACTTGAGGCACGCCGGCCTTCAGCGCGATTTCCAAAATATCGGAAAAGTTGTCCATATCGATGCCGCCTGTAGGCTCCAGCGCAAATCCCGCCACGGCGCAGGCCGCGGCCACGGCACGGTACTCCTCCTCGTAGCGCAGCCCCTGCATCGGATAATACTTCAAGGCATTTCCGCCCATATCTCGGACCAGCGCAATGGCCGCTTCTACAGGGACAATCGCCTTCTGCTCAAGCTGCGCACTGTGGACACCGGTTGAAATATTTACATAGCCTGCCTTGCCGCATGGAGATACGAGCGCATTGATCCAGCCCGCGCGTTCCTTGAGGTTAGCTCTGGTAGCCCCTACAGCAGGGAAAATCTGATTGATATGCGCGCCCTCGTATTCCCGCACGATCTCCGCCACAACCGCCGCCTGGCGATTGTCGCCTGCGCCCAGTCCAATCGATACCGCGTCCTCAACATGCGACCCATGCTCACGCATAGCCTCCACAGCCGCTTCGACCGTACTATAGCTTTTGGACAAAATGCCCACTACGACATACCCTTCTGCCGCAGTGAAAACCTGCTTCGTATTTTCCAATGATCCTGTCAGCACATTAAGTGCCGCCCTATTTTTGTATAGGCGTTTCTCCAGCTTAGACATGTGTTGCCCCTCCTACAATTTGTTGTATACGCTCAATGATAACTTCAAGATCATCTCCCTGAAGGGAACGCGGATCCAGATCAAAGTAGCCTTGGCGCACGCCGTAATCCCGCGTATACACCGCAATATCCCCATCACGAAGCTGATCGTTCACTTCACCCGCGCTAATGCGCGCGGCAGATGCATCCAGCCTAATCCTGCCTCTGAAGATGGAACGGCCTGCCTCATCCTGTACGATAGCCACAGACACTCCCGGCAAATCCGACAGCACCTTCAGCTGCTCTAGCGCCTGCTTCTCCTGCCCGCTTTTATCTTCCTTGACCAGATATTCGTCAAGAGCGGCCAGCAGCCCAAAAACAACCTCCTTGCCCACCTTCATGCTGCGGCCGATTCCGTGAAGCTGCATGCGCACCCAATCCACATACGGCCTGCGACCTGCCACAATCCCCGAGGTCGGGCCTTCTATAGCCTTGGAGCCGCTGTAAATGACTAAATCCGCAAGCTTGACATAGCTATAGAGATCCTCCTCAGCCGCTGCGTCCACAATGAGAGGTACCCCATGTCGCTTGGCTACTTGCTGCGCTTCCTCTAGGCCTATCATATTTTTTTGCACGCAATGATGGGATTTGACAAACAGGATAGCCGCCGTGCGCTCGCCAATCGCCTGCTCGAGATGGTCCGCACGTCCTTCATTTGCGTAGCCAACCTCGACGAGCTTCCCGCCACCTAAATAAATCATCGTTTCGACCGGCACCCCGTATTGGACATTGTGGCCCTTGAACATAATGATTTCGTTTTTCAAGATAGGGTCCTGATGAAGCCGAAGGGCGGCACGCTCCGATCCTCTTGTCACTACAGCCGCAACAGACAGCGCGATGCCGCTAGACGCCGAATTAACAACGACCGCTCCCTCCGCACCCATAACTGAAGCGACATGCTCTCCGGAACGCTTTACCAATTCAGCGATTTCAACATAGCTCTGACCGCCTTGCTTCATCGCTTCCATTACGTTATCCGTCGGAGCGGATACGCCAAGAATGCTCATGCGCCCACTGGCATTCACAACCCGTTTAAGGCCATATTTAGATTGCAATGTAATTGCCATTTACAACTACCCCTTCCGGTCTAATATGCTGCTTCCCCAGACGAGTTTCTCCCTCTGAATCTGTCAGGGATACCTCTTCCTCTTGCACTGAAAAAATCGTTAAATTCGCGATGTCACCCTTCTGTATCCGCCCTAGCTCCGGACGCTTCAGCCAGCTTGCGGGCCCGCTTGTCACCCGTGCAATCGTTTCTTCAAGCGAATAACCAAGAAGAAGAAATTTATCAAGCGTATGCGCCATGCTGTACACGGGCCCGTGCAACCGATTGCCGCGATAGATATCCGTACTGATTGTGTCTGGTGCAATTCCTGCCGCACGCGCACGCTCTGCCACCTTGAACGAGAAGCTTGCCGTGCCATGGCCGATATCCAGCAGCACACCGCGCTCCATTGCGGCAACAAGCTCGGGTATCGCTCTCCCCTGTTCATCAAACAAGCCGTTAGCCTTGCCGTTGAAAGCATGTGTAATTACATCATTGCCGCGCAAATAAGGCAGAATCTCCGTGATTGAAGGCGGCCCCGAGCCGATGTGCAGCATGAGAGGCAAGTCCAGCCGATCAGCAAAACCGCGAGCAAGGCGCAGCGGTTCAATTCCCTGCCCTTTGACTACGCTGCTGCTGACTCTCGCTTTCAAGCCCACAATAAACTTGCCATACCGTTCTACCGCTTCGCGCAGCAGCTGCTCGTTTAACCAAGCCAGCTGCGAGAGCTCATCCGTCCGTGTCAAGCCGATATGCGATACATTCAGCAGGGCAAGCACATTGGTCAACGCTTTCTGGCTTGCTGCATGCATACCGCCGATGCGATCAGCTCCACAGCTGCCCGCATCCACAATCGTGGCAACGCCCTGAGCGATGCCAATCGCGTCAATTTCATCTCCGTACGGCTCCAGAGCAGCATCTGCGTGAACGTGCAAATCAATCCAACCGCTGGAAACGTAGGCCTCCCTGCCATCCATTCTGCAGCCTGCCGCATCTGCCTGGAGCTGTGGCGCTATATCGATAATCCGCCCGCCGCTGACTACAATCGCCGTCTTCTCGCCTGACAATAGCCTGACATTGTGCAAAATAAAATCCTTCACTTCATTCCTGCCCCTCTCTGGCTCATTAACACCATGCCCATTCGAAAAGCTGATCCACATATTTTTTCAAAAACAGCTTAACACAATCTAGCATCAAAATAAATATAACGTTATAATGTTTATATGAATAAAGAAAAGGAGCGTTCTTGTGCATCAATTCAAAATAAAAGCAAACACACTGACTCAATACATCAGCAAATATTGGAGCCAATACAAATCTCGCCTGCTGTTCAAATATGCGGCTTCATATATTTTCATGTTTCTGGTTCCGCTTACAGTCGTAACGATCTTTATTTATGAAAATGCAGCCTACAATTTGCGCTCAGAAATTGAACGGGCCAATCTTAATCAATTAACGCAAGTCAAGCTGACGATTGATGGCCATATGTCTGATCTCTACGAAATCGCCAGCCGTATATCCTATGACGAACATTTGACTCCCTATATGATGAGCGATCCCTACCGCAGTCGGGAAGGCATTAATACGCTCGCGAGCTACACCGCCAACAGCAGCATAGTAGAGCAGCTCTTTCTCTATTACCATGACAGGAATGAAATTTATTCCTATGAAGGTATGACCAATCCTAAGACCCTCTTCAACAAAGTATATATCTATCATAACTGGAGCAGCGCAGGTTTATTGAAAGCGCTTAACGAAACCACTGCTCCACTTATTCGTCCCGCTGAGCCTGTCTCCATTTATTCGAGAGAGGAAGCTCTGCTTACATTGCTCATCCCGATTAAACCCAATGATCCCTACCCGTACGGGTCGGTCATGTTTCTGCTCAAGGAAGCCAAGCTTACCGGTCTTATGGACACCATACTCAACCAGTACAAGGGCAACAGCTACATTCTGTCGCCCACCGGCGAGGTACTGACCTCCAATACGAACGGAACAGCGCTCTCAAGAGAAGCACTGACTGACATTGCAGAGCTTGAGACAGGCATACACAGCATCCGTCTGGACGGGGAGACGCAGTCCGTCGTAGCGGTCAAATCCACCGAGAACGGCTGGAGCTACGCGACCACTATGCCAACCTACCAGTTTTTTGAAAGCGTGGTCCACATCAAAACGCTGATCATGCTTGTATTTGCTATCGCGGCTCTGACCGGCATTGTGGTCGCCATTATTTTGGCGAGACGCCAGTATCATCCGATTAAAAATCTGATAGACTTTGCCCGGCTGCAAACAGACAGCCGGGATGAAGCGCTCAAGGTACGCAACGAATGGGAATGGATTACCCAGACCTTTCGCGACTATAAGGCGCGTATTCACTGGCAGACGCCGTTCGTCCGCAACCAATGCCTTATGCTGCTGCTGAAGCACGGCAAGCCAAACGATCCCGAGATCGAACGAATGATTATGGAGACGGGGCTTGAGCCGCCGGATGCCGGAGTAGCTTATTTCACGGCTGTGCTCTCCTGGGATTCTCCGCCGGAGGACGAGCCTCGGCAGCCGGATCATATGCTGCAGCTGGAGCTGCTCAGCCAATTGTCATTTCCAGAGCTTGGCATTCAAGTATATGGCGTCGAATTTTCTGTCCGTGACCGTTTTGCGCTTATGGTATTGTTGCCAGACCAAGGACCCGAACGGCAAGAAGCTGCGATTAACAGCCTTTTCGATAACATTCGGGCGATGCTGCTGGAACAGACGGATGCGCTGCCGCATATAGGCGTGGGCACAATATATCCCAGCTTGTCAAAGATCAACCAATCCTTTATTGAAGCCTCCACCGCTCTTGATTATCGACAGCCGGGAGAGCCGGGCATCACCTTCTTTGATCATCTCCAGAATAAGCAGGCAGTGTCGCAGGCAACGTTCTGGCTGTCCAAAAAAACGATTCTTAGATTGGAGCAAAGCCTAAAGCAAGGAAACGAGCCGCTGGCGCAGTCCATGCTTGCAGGCATGGTGCAGGAAATCAAGCAGGAGTCGCTCTCTGTCCCTATATTGCGTCTTATATGCTTCGACATACTCAACACCATTTTACGAACCGCAGCTGATTTGGACATGGGCGACGTGTTTGGCCGTGTGCCTGCGCTCGCTTCCTTTGACACGCTGGAGGAATTCGAGAACAAGCTGGCCGTGCTGGCCGGCGAGGTTTGCAGGCAAGTCAATCATCAGATGGAAACCAGCCAGCCCTCATTAATTGATGATTTGGTTGCCTACGTCGACCAGAACTTTGCTGATTATACGCTGAGCCTTGAGCATATTGCCCTGCGTTTTTCCGTATCCACTTCTTATCTTAGCCGCAGCTTCAAAGAAAAAATGGGTATGAATTTCACTCATTATATTTGGCTGCTGCGCATGAACGAAGTAAAAAGGCTACTTATCGCTACCAACGATCCGCTCCAAATTATTATTGAACGGGTAGGCTATCTGGATGCCCCAAATTTTATCCGCAAGTTCAAGAAGGACAGCGGTCTAACCCCGGGGCAATTCCGCAAGCAGCATTGCCAGAGCAATACTCCTTCCTATTAGCAGCCCAAACAGACCAGGGGCAAGTGAATGGCCGCAGCCGGATCACTTGCCCCTACTATCCCGTTATTGCTTCGGCTCGTTCAGAATATATTCTACCAATTCATCCAGCGGCACTGTGGCAAGTGCAATCGCTGTATCGGTCACGCCATAATAAATATATAACAGCCCATCTTTGACGACATTGCCTGTCGGAAAGATGACATTTGGAATTTGAAAGCCGAACTTCTCATAATAAGCCTCCGGCTCCATAATGAAATGACGGGTACGCGCGATTACCTTCTCCGGGTTTTCCAGATCAAGTAAAACTGCTCCAACACGGTACACGATCTCCTCGTCCACGCCATGATACAGCACAAGCCAGCCCTTGTCGGTCTTGATCGGAGGTGTGGAGCCGCCGATTTTGCGGGATTCCCACTCCGGATTTTCTCCTTTGATAAGCAGCTTCGGCTCCTCCCAATGGATTAGATCCTCGGAATAGGTAATCCACATCGCTGCTTTTTCTGTTCCGTACTGCTCGCCTACATATTCCTCCGGCCGGCGAAGCAGAACGAACTTGCCATTAATTTTCTCAGGGAACAAAATGTTGTCTCGATCGTTAATATCTAGCGGCGTAGTGTCCGCAACAAACTCCCAATCCAGCAAATTCTGCGATTTCAGAATGGAAGAGCGAGTCAGCCAATGCCCCTCCTGCTCCCCCCATCCATCCGGATATTCAGGAATGGATCTGGCAGGCACGCCAGCGCCTGTCGGATAATAGCTCATCGCACACGGACGCAGCGCATAATTCAAATAGAAGGTACCGTCAATCTTGACCAGACGCGGGTCCTGTACGCTGCCATAAGGAAAACCGAGCATATCCGGCGTTACGATCGGCTCGTCCTTCACATGGGTGAAGTTCACGCCATCCTCGCTTTCCAGCAAGCCCAAAAAGTTTTTGCATGGCGTCAGCGACTCCGCGGTTCTTTCGATCATATAAAATTTATCGTTATCAATGATAACCGCCGGGTTAAAAACCGTTACTTTCCGCCAGTCATATCCTCCCGGCACAACAATCGGGTTGTTCGGATGCCTCGTAATTTGCATGATCGTTCTCCTCCTGCCAGACGCTCTCCCGCTCGGCAGCCAGTAAGAACCACCGCTTTGGGGGAGATCGCCAAGTTATAATGTTGTCGTTATTTTAATTGTTCTGATCTCAAAAGGCTTGAAGCTTAGCCAGAGCCTGTCGCCGCTCATCGTCAAGTCCGCCAGTCGATCCTCTAGAATATTGACCTCGGTTACAGCAAACCGTTCACCGGCGGCAAGCAGCTTTCCGCTTAAGCCGATATTAGCTTCCGAGCGGCCGCCAGCTGCCTCATACAGCCGCAATACGATTCCTGTGCCGTCCTCCGCTGGTTTTACCGTATCCAGAATGACCTGATCGCTTGCCAGATCGATCCAGGAATGCTCAAAGCCCAGGCTTTCCTTGGCGATATCGGAAGTAGAATCAGACTTGATCGCCCGCAATGGCTCGTTGAGTCCAGCTGCAACACGAACGGTCTGGGCCTGCTGCCAGCTGCCTTCATGCGGATATAACGCATAAGTGAAAACATGCTCGCCTCGATCGGCTCCCTCATCCGGCCAGTTCGGAGCGCGAAGCAGCGAAAGGCGCAGGACAGCATCCTTAATGTCATAGCCATACTTGCAATCATTCAGCAGGCTTACGCCATACCCATGCTCAGACAAATCCGCCCAGCGGTGGCCGCATACCTCGAATTGCGCCTGCTCCCAGCTTGTGTTGCGATGGGTCGTGCGCTCCAATGCGCCAAACGGAATTTCATAGGTCGCTTTGCCGCTCACCAACCCAAGTGGGAAAGCAGCCTTAAGCAGCTTGTGATTCTCCTGCCAATCGACGTAAGTACGGAATTCGATGCAGCGATCATGAATCGGAATCATCATTTGCTGTCTGATCCGCGACTGGCTTAGCTGCCAATTCAGCTCGATTATGATACGTTCGGCGCTATGCTCCAGTATGCGCCAGCCCGTCAGCCGCTGCGCGTCTGCCCGTTTGTTCTCGTAGTCATGGGCAATGTCCCATGCATCCCACAGCAGCGGCGTATCATGAAATAGCTGCAATTCGTTGCCGCGCCGCCCTGACTGCAGCAGCTCGCGATCGCAAGGCTTGTCGTACAAGCGGCTGATAAGCCCTTGTTCATCCAGTTCAATCGTATAATAATCGGTTTCAAATATGCCGATGCCAGTAGGTTTATCAGCTTCTGCAGCCTGTTGTTCAGCGTGTTGCTGTGCCGCACCTGAACGCGCATCCTGAGGAGCGCTATCCACCTGGCGCAGCCAGATCGTTTTGCAGCCAAAGGCTGGAATCGATCCCGTCCGCACAGCCAGCTGCTTGTCTTCTCCCGGTACCAATGAGGCTTCTATACGATAAGGCAGTTCTCCCTCCGCATCATAAGCCGCCAGCTGTTCCATGCCAGGCTGGAGCGGAATATAGACCCATCCATCCCTTGCCCAGCCAAGGCTATTAAAAGCAATAAAGGCAGCTCCCTCGTTCTCCGTATGCATACGGCCGGCCAGCATCCCCATCGCTTCCTCCAGGGCAGCATTGCCCAGCCTCATAATTTCCCCATACTGCTTGGATGAGGTTTCGTACACCTCCGGAATGGATGTGCCAGGAATAATATCATGAAACTGATTGAGCAGCAGCAGCTTCCAGCCCTCCTCCAGCCGCTGTCCCGCTTGGCTTTGGCGCTGCGGGTCAAGCATGCCGGAGAGACTTAGCCATACTTCGGCAGCGCGATACAGCTGCTCGGCCTGACGGTTGCTTCGTTTGTTCTTCGCATGTGTCGTGTAGGTGCCGCGATGCAGCTCCAAATACAAGTCGCCATGCCAATCGGGCAGCTTAACCCCACTGCTGCTTACTCGATCAAAAAACTGCCGTGCAGTTGAATATTTCGCCTGAGGCTGGCCGGGGATACAGGCCGAGCGCTCGATGTACTCCAGCATTTCATGCGTGACTCCACCGCCTCCGTCGCCATGGCCATACAATAGCATCAGCTCGCCGTGTCGGTCCTTCTCTTTATAGGCCTGCCAATGCTCTTGCACATCCTTCGGACGGGTATCCTCGTTCAAACCGTGATTCTGATAAGCTACAATGCTAGTGCCATCAATGCCAACCCAGTTGAACAACGTATGCGGAAACTCATTCGTATCATTCCAGCCAAGCTTGGTCGTCATGAAATAATCGATTCCGGCCTGCTTAAGCAGCTGCGGCAGCGAGGCGCAGTAGCCAAAGGTATCGGGAAGCCACTCAATCCCTGAGCGCTGACCGAACTCCTCCTCGTAAAATCTTTGGCCAATCAGGATTTGGCGAACAAGCGACTCTCCGCTTGGTATATTGAGATCCGGCTCAACCCACATGCCGCCTACAAGCTCCCAGCGCCCTTCAGCAATCCGCCCTTTTATGTTTTCATACAGCTCCGGGTAGTTTTGCTTAACGAATGCATACAAAATAGGCTGGCTTTGCGAATAATAAAAATCAGGATAACGATCCATCAGCGCACAGATGGTAGAGAAGGTGCGGCTTGCCTTGCGGACGGTTTCCTTTATCGGCCATAACCAGGCAATATCGATATGCGATTGTCCAACCATATGCATCAGGCCGTTATTGCCGCTTGCTTGCTGCGCTGCCTCCGCTGCCAGTCTCAGCTTGGCGTCCGCTTGCTGGCAAGCAGACACATCAATGAAAGTATCTCTGTCCGGCTCATACAGACTGCCGATAGCATCCTCCAGCGCCAAGATTAGCTGGGTTCGCTGCAGATTTCCTTCTGGAAGCAATGCAGCCGACTCCTGCACTGCGCGTACGGTATGAAGCAGCTGGTAGACTGGCCAATTGACCTGTACCAGCGAGACCGAAACGCCGTTAATCGGCGGCTTTTGTCTGGATTGCCGGTTAAGCGGATCTACCGGCTCAGGGATTGGGTCGAACAGCTCAATCTCCAGATCAAGCACGTCGCCTGCTTGATAAGATTGCGGCAGCGGCACAAACCAATGATTGTTGTCCAGACCGTGATAGGGTGCTCCGCTCAGTCGCAGCAAGCCTTCGCCTCCGCCATAATACAGAAGGGCAGCGTCTCCCGCCTGCCAACTTTCTGGCCATGCAACCTGATGACGCAGCATATAGGTTGTGCCATGCCCTTCATTAAGCTGGGCAAGATCGGTCGACGCCCAGCCTTCCGAAATAGGCTCATAGACGCCGGGCTCGATATAGCGCAGCTTATTCAATTGCCAATGGGTCAGCTGGATCTGCTCCACCCATTGCCGCTGTTCCAGCCAGCGGACAAAACGATGAACGGATTTCAAGATGATCTTCCCTCCAAGCTGACGCGCAGCGGCGCCTCCAGATAATGCACGCTGCTGGACCCGACCATAATCGTGAAATCGCCGTCCTCAACAATTCGCTGCAGGTGCTGGCCGACAAATTCCAGCTGTTCTCTTCCAATGACGAAGCGTACCTGCTTGCTCTCTCCCGGCTCCAGCCAGATTTTACAGAAGCCCTTGAGCATTTTTTGCGGACGCGTAACCGTGGCGGCATGATCTGTCACATATAGCTGCACAACCTCATGCCCGGCCATTTGGCCGCTATTACGCACTTTTACAACCGCCGCCGCATAACCATCTTCGCCCGCGGCGGCATCCTCGATTTGCAGACCCGAGTATTCAAAGCTTGTATAGCTAAGCCCGTAGCCAAACGGATATTGGGCCTCAAAGTCCATTTCTAGGTAACGTTTGCCACGTGTACGGCGCTTGTAATAGTAGACTGGCAATTGTCCGACATGTCTAGGAATGCTTACTGTCAGCTTGCCAGATGGATTAACGTCACCAAGCAGAATATCGGCAATAGCATGTCCGCCCTCCTGCCCCGGGTACCAGGCCTCAACAATCGCGTCGGCCTGTTCCACTATCCATGGCTCGACAATCGGACGGCCGTTTATATAAACAACGATAAGCGGCTTGTCCAGCTTACGAAGTTCTTTCACCAGCTCCAGCTGTGAGCCGAGCAGGTTTAACGTCATTCTGTCAATGCCTTCTCCGCACTCCATTTCGCTCTGCGCGTTGTCGGTCACTACAGCTGCGCCCGTCACCAGATCGATGGTTCCCTCGCCAAAGTCCCGGGCGCTTGAGCCTCCGATTGCCACAATAACGGCGTCAGCCTGCCGTGCACATTCAATCGCAGTTGCGAAACCTTCCCGTGCCTCTTCCTTAATGCGGCAGCCGGGAGCATACAGAACCCGATCCTCGCCTAGCGCAGCTCGCACACCATCCAGAAGGGTTGCTATTTGTCCTTCCTCCTGAGGCGAGGTATAGTCTCCCAGTTGATTATATGGAGCATTAGCATTAGGGCCAATCACAGCAACCTTGCCTATATTCTTATTCAGCGGCAAAGTTTGCCGCTCATTTTTCAACAGTACAATTCCTTCAGCCGCCATTTTGCGAGCCAGCTGCTCGTGCTCCAGACTGCCGATGACCTGCGCTGCCTTTGCTGGATCGACCGTGGGACGGTCAAACAATCCCAGCTCAAACTTCAAGCGCAGCACTCTCAGAACCGCTTTGTTCAGCGTCTCCTCGCTCAATAGCCCCTGTTCAATCGCGGCCAGCAGATGCTTGCTGAACATCTCTCCCGACATCTCCATATCCGTTCCGGACTCCAGCGCCAGCTTAACCGCTTCCTCGCCGCTTGCTGCGACATTATGCCCGTTAACAAGCATTCCAAGCGCACCGCAATCCGTAATGACAAAGCCGTCAAATCCCCACTCCTGCCGCAGCACCTCGTTAAGCAGATATGGATTGCTTGTGCATGGAATACCGTCAATCTCATTGTAAGCCGTCATAATGGAGCGTGCGCCGGCCTCAACCGCCTTACGAAAAGGCAGCAAATCGACCTCATGCAGCTCGCGCAGCCCCATATGCGCCGGCTGTGCGTTGCGCCCGCCTTCTGTGCTGCCATAACCTGCAAAATGCTTGAGCGTTGCAAGCAGACTGTTCTCGTCAGCAAGATTCTCGCCTTGCAGGCCTTCAACTGCCGCAACTGCAAACTCGGAAATGAGATAAGGATCCTCGCCAAAGCATTCCTCTGTGCGGCCCCAGCGCGGATCGCGAACAACATCAAGCACCGGCGAGTAAGTCACGGCGCCTCCCTGACTGCGTGTTTCAAGGGCAACCGCACGGCACATCTCTTTGTACAGCTCTACGTTCCAGGAGCTTCCAAGCAGAATGGGTACAGGGAATACCGTCGCTCCGATCGCCATATGTCCATGCGAGCATTCCTCGCCGAACAGCACCGGAATCCCGAGGCGGGAATGCTGCATCGCATATTCTTGAATTTCATTGATGGCCTTTGCCCCCTGCTCGGGAGACAGTCCTGTGGCAAGCGTAACTTCTGTCCAGGGATCTGCTCGCAGCACGCCATACAGCGAACCAACCGCTCCTTGCCGCAGCTGCTCCTTGAACTCGTCTGTCAGGCGAATGCTTCCATCCTCCTGCTTCTCATAGCATTTCCAGCCAAAAGGCTGTATTAATTGTCCGATTTTTTCGGGAAGCGTCATGCGGGCGAGCAGATCCTGTGCCTTCCTCCCCGCTTCAGCCTGCCTGTTGTCTTTGTCCACCTGGAAGCACACCTCCCTAAATGATCAGATTTCATGCCATTTGCCGGCTGCGGATGAAGCCGCAGCCGGCGAATGCAGTCCATCTTCATTGTTTTTTATCTGATAGCTTTGGTTCGCTTGGACTAGCTGTTTAAGCTCTAATCGTTAGCTTTGCTTCCATCTGTCATACGCGGCCTGATAGATTTGGCTCATGCGATCGCCGCCCATTTTGGTAACCGTAGTAATATATTTATCCCAGTTGTCAAACGTATCGGCGCCCGTAATGAATTTGGCTTCCATTTGGCGTACATACGTAGTCAGATCCGAGGTCAGCGTCGTTACCTCTGCTTGCTCCTCTGCTGTGAGGAATAAAGTCGGGTATGGTATCCGCGAGCCTTTATCCAATAGCTTGGTTTTGGATTCATTCATTACCCACTCATCAAATTCGGTAGTCAATCCTAGTTGAATTTCGGGAACCGAAATCGTTGGTGCTGGAATCCCGTAGTTCGGCGTCAGCGTCGCGCGATAATCTTCGCGGTCTCCGCCGCCAGGAACCGGCAAATATTTCTTGGTCAAGCTGTCGCGGTCCGTATACTCCCACAAAACGCCCTCAGGCCCTTTGTTGAATAGCATTGCACCCTCATATCCATAAATGTAGTCCACCCAGCGCATCGAAGCTTCAGGATAAGCGTTGGTTTTGGAGATGGCAAAAGCTCCTGTCGTTACGCCCTTGCTTTTGGCGATGACAGCCTTGTCCACCATTTCACTCTTGACTGGCAGGAACATTGGATCATCCGTGCTCGGCTCGCCGCCCAAGGTCATGTAGGCATTCCAATCGGAGAACAGCGCCACCTGATTGTTTTGGGCCTTTGCTTTTTTCTGCTCCGCCGTCTGCGAGAACGTTTCATGATCCAGCAGATCCTCCGTCCACAGACGGTTCAGGAAGACCAAATATTCCTTATAGCCATCCTCAACTGGCGTGTAATGAACGACATCGCTATCGTCAACATAGATTTCTTCCTCGTAAATACCGTAGGCGCCAAGCAGCCAAGTGCGAATATCACGCAGATTGACGGATGACAACGGCACCTCGTCGGCAGCTCCATTTTTGTTCGGGTCTTCTTCCTTTACGCGCTTAAGGTACGTATACAGTTCCTCTGTTGTTTCCGGAAGCTTGTCATAGCCAAGCGCCTTCAGAAAATCACCGTTATACCACATCGGATTGCGGTACCACGGCTGATTGAACTCGATAACCGGCAAGGAGTAAATATGGCCGTCTGGCGCCGTAATGGACTTGCGCACCTCTGGATTATCCTCTAATACCTTTTTGACATTTGGAGCGTAGTTTTCAATCAAATCCTCAAGCGGAATGAGAATTCCCTGCTCGCCGTAATTCATTTGCTCCGCTGGGGTAAGTCCCGCTGCGTAGAATACATCCGGATATTCACCGCTGGAGAAAATAAGGTTTTTCTTCGTATCAAAGCTTTCTTTCGGTGCATTGTTAAAAACCATCTTAACGTTCGTACGTTTCTCCATTTCCTTCAGGACGTCCATGTCCTTCCAGTTCTGAATGCCGACATCAGGCGCAGTCAGCGTTAACGAAATCTGCTCGTTCACGATGGGTAAGCCTTCCTTGGCTACCACTACCTCAACCTCTGCCTCTTCCTTGTTCTTGTCGTTAGACGATCCGCAGCCCGCCAGCAAACCTGCCACTAGAGCGGCAGACAAAAGCACTGCTGCGCCTTTTTTCTTGTTCTGCATCGTAAATCCTCCCTTTTTGTATAATCATAACGCTATAACAAATGATTGCGAAATAACTGGCCTTGCCTGCGCAAAGCCCGTATCCCCATGCATCTATTACCATTTTGATAACATCACTCTAGCCTTTGACCGAACCAATCATGACCCCTTGAACGAAATACCGCTGCAAAAACGGATATAAAGCGACAATCGGCAGAGTAGAAACGATAATAACGGCATATTTGACCAATGAGGCAATTTCAGCTTTGTTGTTCATGGCTTGGGCAATATCGCCGCTGATGGCCGCCCCCGTCGTTTCCGCCGACATCTCCTGCAGCACCAATATTTGGCGCAGTACCATTTGCAGAGGATATTTCATTTCATCATTCAAGTAGATGAGAGCCGGAAAATAGCTGTTCCAATGGCTGACGCCATAGAACAAGGCCATAACGGCAATAATCGGAGCGGACAACGGCAGCACGATTTGGAAGAACAACCGCAGATTCGTACAGCCGTCCATATGCGCAGCCTCCTGCAGCTCCTTCGGAATCGTGGAATGGAAGAAGGTTCTGGCTACAATAATATTCCATACGGATGCCGCAACAGGGAGAATTAATGCTCCCATCGAATTAATCAGCCCCAGATTCTTGACTGTCAGATAGAGGGGGATCAAGCCGCCATTAAAAAACATCGTGACGAGAAACATCGCCATAAAAAAGTTGCGTCCCACAAAGTCGGAACGACTTAGGGCATAAGCTGCCGGCAAAGTGACTGCCAGGTTCAGCAATGTACCAACTACGGTATAGAGAAGTGTGTTGCCATAGCCATTCCATATTTTAGGATTCGAGAAAACAAGCTTATAGCCATCCAATGTCAGACCTTTGGGCAGCAGCCACATTTCCCCCGAATTGACGAACTTTGGCGTACTGATCGAAGCGCTGACGATATAGATAAGCGGATAGAGCACAACAATGAGCGCAAGCGCCAAATAAATATAGTTTACTGTCAGAAACAGCTTGTCCGAGGTGGACTCCCTCATCGACTTCACCATTTTAAACCTCTCCTTTCCTTTACCATAAGCTTGTGGCACTTGTACGTTTGGCAATTTGGTTCACTGTAATCAGCATGAGAGCATTAACAATTGAATTGAACAGCCCTACGGCCGTTGAGAAGCTGTATTGTGCGCTTACAAGACCCGTTCGATAAACGAAGGTCGAAATGACATCTGAGCTTTCCAGATTCAATGAGTTTTGCAGCAGTAAAATCTTCTCATAACCTACACCCAAAATATTGCCCGTATTCAAAATAAGCAGGATCGTAATGGTCGGTATAATGGTTGGCAGGTTAATATGAAGCATCCGTTTAAATCTGCTTGCTCCATCCACAATGGCTGCTTCGTGCAGCTGCGGATCAACCGCTGATAGCGCTGCCAAATAAATGATCGTTCCCCATCCCGTATTCTGCCAAACGCCGGAAATAACATAGACCGTCTTAAACCAAGCAGGATCATTAAGAAACTGCGGCGCATCGATGCCAAGTGCCTCAAGCCCGCGGATAAGCATCCCGCTTGACGGAGATAAGAATGATATGATCATCCCGGTCATGACAACGATAGAAATGAAGTGCGGTGCGTAAGTAATCGTTTGCACGCTTTTCTTGAAATAGCCGTTGCTGATTTCATTAAATGCCAAGGCCAAAATGATTGGCAGCGGAAAGCCGAGGGCCAGCTCATAGAAACTGATGCTCAGCGTATTCCAGAGCAAATCCCAAAAATAATGCGAATTAAAAAAACGTTCAAAGTGCTGAAAGCCGACCCACTCACTGCCAAAGACACCTTTGGACGGAATGAAATTTTTAAATGCAATTTGAATTCCGTACATCGGTCCATAGTGGAATACCGCAAAATATACAAACGCGGGAAGCATAAATAAGTACAATTCCCAGTTTTGAATCATTCGCTTGACGATCCCGCCTGACGCTCGCAGCGGAGGCGTTCGCAAAGCTTGCTGTCCTTTACTGTTCATTTTTGAAGCCCCTTTCCTGTTCCTGTACCGCTCTGCTCCAAATTATAGGCGGGTATCAAGTCAGGATAAATATGTCGTATCTGAAGCAAGCGAAAAAAAAGGCCAAACCCTTTATGTTACTGGGTTTGACCGGGTACCAAAGCAAATTCGACATGCCTGCAGCAAAGCGTTGTAAGCGCTTTTGTGTTGTTTTTGAACCCGTTTTCTTACCTGCAAAATATACATATTGCCGTCCTGATGGCCTTGTGACATCCTGTTGGGTAAGTCAAGTCAGGACATGACCAACTTTCAGGAGGCTAATAAAATGACATTGCCAAATTCGATTACAACATTTCTAGAGGAAGCCGATAAGCGTCTGGCCCATCGCCCCAAGCTGCAGCAATTATTTCGAAATACGTTTCCTAACACACTAGAAACAACAACCAAATTATTGGATGACGGTACGACGTTTGTATTCACTGGAGACATACCGGCCATGTGGCTGCGCGATTCTACCGAGCAGGTTCGCCATTACATTCCGTTTGCCAAAAACGACGAGCAGCTGCAGCGCATCATCGGCGGTCTGATCGCCAGACAAATCTTCTATATTAATATTGACCCGTACACCAATGCTTTTAATGAAACGGCAAGCGACCGCCATTATCGCGACACCGACGACTGCCATTTGAATCCATGGATGTGGGAGCGGAAATACGAGCTGGACTCGCTTTGTTTTCCCGTTCAGCTGATGTACTCTTATTGGAAGGAAGCGGGACAAACCGATATATTCACCCATGAATGTTATCAGGCCCTTACCTCCATCGTCGAAGTAATGATCACGGAGCAGCGTCATCAAGAGCGATCCAATTACCATTTCATCAGGCAGACCAAACAAGAAACAGAAACGCTGCCAAACGATGGACGCGGCATGCCTGCTAACTATACGGGCATGACATGGTCAGGCTTCCGACCAAGCGATGATGCCAATGTGTTTGGCTATAACATCCCTTCGAATATGTTCGCTGTCGTTGTGCTAGGCTATATAATTGAAATCGCAACCGAGATTTATAAGGATGAGCGCCTTGCGGAGCGGGCAGACAAGCTGCGTAGAGAGATCGATTTCGGTATCCGTCATTACGGTATCGTGAACCACCCGACTCATGGCCCAATCTATGCCTATGAAACAGATGGCTTCGGCAATTATTGCCTGATGGATGACGCGGGGACACCAGGGCTTATCTCCATCCCTTATATCGGTTATGTAGGCACGGACGATCCGATTTATCAGAATACGCGCCGCTTTGCCCTTAGCTTTGATAATCCGTTCTACTTTGAGGGCAAGCATGCCAAGGGCATCGGCAGTCCCCATACCCCCGGCGGCTATGTATGGCATATGGCACTCTCGATGCAGGCACTGACCTCAGATAATGACGAGGAGATCAAAGAGCTGATTCAAGTGCTGCTGGATACGGACGCCGATACGGGCTTTATGCACGAGGGCTTCCACCCGGATAACCCGGCAGACTTCTCCCGCGAATGGTTTGCCTGGTCCAATAGCTTGTTTGCAACCTTAATTGTCAAAGCGATGGACAAAAATATCATTTAATTTTCTAGGACCGCGCAGCCATGAAAATTAAGCTACCGAGATTTTCTCGACAGCCTTAGCGCCTGAATCCTCTTTAAGAAGTTTTAGGCGCTTTTCTAAGATTACATCCCTGTATTCTAGCCTGGCTTATTCTTTATAGATTGCAACGCTGAGACCAACATCATGCAAGTGATGCGAAAGTGATTCGAAAAAAGGATGAATTCGCCCTGTAGGATCAGGCGAATTCATCCTTTTTGTTACGACTTATCATCGTTAGCAAGCTGAGCTTGGGCTTGACGGATCATTTCCCGAACCATGGAACCGCCAATTTTGCCACCGATATGGCCTGCTGACTCCGTACTTAAATCACCATTATCGCCAGGCTTTAGTGGTACGCCAAGCTCCTTTGCCACTTCATATTTCACGTCATCCGGACGATTAGGGTCAACAGCATAACCTTCACGCCTCATTACATCCGCTTTGAAATTCCGCATCTCTTGTTCAATCCCCGGCACCGCATACCGACGTCTTCTTGCCATTATGATACACTCCCTTGATGCTTTTCCTCTAAGATGCGCAAAAGCATGTTTTTTAATCCGTATCATCAAAAATAGAGTATCACCTTCTGCTTCCTGAATATTTAAAAATTCATCTGCTGTTATTCAATGAAAATGATCATATTTGCCGACATTTGGAACAGATACTAAAGGTAAGCGGAGAAAACGCAAAAAAAAGCGACCTAACACGGTCACTTTTCCGATGATATTGGTGGAGGCGAGGGGTGTCTTGGCTTATCCACAATTTGTCGAAAAGCGGAAGATTGCCTCCTCGTGCGTATTACGGCCTTTATGGCTTCCCCCGTTTCTACTCTTTTAAAGCGTTATTTTTGCGATAATCATCAGGTGTACTGCCGAACCTTGCTTTAAACACCCGATAAAAATATTTATCGTCTTTGAATCCTACTTTTCCGGCAATTTCGTAAACCTTCATATCCCCATTTTCAAGCATCTGAATCGCTTTCTTTAACCGAATTTCTGTTAAATATTTAGTAAATGACACGCCTAAATGATCTTTAAGTATTTTGCTCAGATAATTTGGGCTGAAAAAAAATTGCTGAGCGGCAGAGTCCAAGGAGAGATCTTCCATGTAATGATTGTCTATATAGCCGATGCATCTTTCGACAATCGTCTCATGTTTCCTGGTTCGGCAGCTTTGAAGAATCGCCATAATTTGCTGGAGAATATCAAGAAACTCCTTCTTGCAATCAAGAAATGTTGCGCAAGCGGTAATTCGTTTCTCGATTTCGGCCAATGTACTCCGATAATCTTCCTCGCTCAGAAAATCCTTAATTACAGTCGCGATATTATAAATGAGATACACGATTGATTTCTGCCATTGCTTAGGATAAGGCAGGCCTTCTTCCAAAGCCCTATGAAATACCTCGTCCGTATGCTGAATAATCAGCTCTGTTTTCATCGCTCGAATGCAATCTTTGAATAATCCTGCAGCCTTTAAGAAATCGTAGTGCATCGGTTTCATTCGGCCTGCCAGCTCACGATAATAAATCACCTGATCGCAAGTGAGAAAATACCGAAATTCGGCTGCCTCCAGAGCTTCTCTATACGACTTCGCTGCGCTTAAATAAAAATCAGATCCAACATCCCCGACTCCAACGGTCACATAGAGATTATATCGTTCCGACAGTTGTCGGCAATAATTGTGAATAGATTCATTCAAACTATTCATTAGGCTAACCGGATTATCGTCCGTCATTACGGTGATGATAATCCGCTTGTCCTCCGGGGGGAAAAAGGACAGCACTTTGCCGTTAAAGCCAATCGGAGTCAGATATTGATCTGGCATTAATCCCCTAATTTCCTCCATCCGTTCTGCGGATAAGGGTTCCTCATGTAATTCAACCAGTCTGGTCACGAAGACAGCTCCATACATGCCGAGTGAATATTGTTGCTGAATTTCTTGTAGTTGAGCGCCGGTAGTCGCATTTCCGAGAATCCACTCCTGAAGCAAGTGCTCATAGTATACATTGAGATTGCTATCCAGTTGTCTCTTCATATTTTCCTGCTCAATGTTTTGCTGCTTTTCCTTGAGGATAATTTCCTTGACCTTCCTCAACAACTGCGCAATGCTCTCTTCCTTGATGGGCTTAAGCAAATAATCGAACGCACCTAATTGAATCGCTCTCTGCGCATATTCAAAGTACCGGTATCCGCTTAATATAATAATTTTACAATCGGGTGCAATCTCCTTCATATACTCGATAAATCCAAACCCGTCCATGATCGGCATTCTTATATCCGTAATAACCATATCGAAGTCATGCATACGCGCAAGCTCCAGCGCCGCCATGCCGTTGCCAGCCTCCATGACTTCACCATCCGGCAGAGCCTCCCGCATCATCTTGCCAAGAACTCTGCGCTGAATAGCTTCATCATCGACTACCATAATTCTGTTCATGGAGCATTCACCTACCACATCTGTTTTAACAGGGAGAACTCTTCCCAGACGCTATCTTGCAAACCAAGCCTTCCTTCGCCACAGATCTTTTTCACCTTATCTTAACCTTTTATCCCCGAGCTAGTAATCCCTTGAACATAATATTTTTGAAGAAACAAAAATAATATAATAATCGGAATCGTCGTAAAGGTAAGCGTCGCCATAATCTGACCGTAATAGATTGGTGGCAACGTAAAAAAGGTCTGTATGCCCAATTGGACATTACGCATGGACTCGCCTGTCGTAACAAGGATGGGCCACATGAAATCACCCCAGTGGCTGATAAAGTCCAGAATAAACACCGTAGCAAATACCGGTCCTGACAAGGGTACGACAATACTCGCAAAACTTCTCATCGCAGTAGAACCGTCTATTGACGCCGACTCCAGAATCTCATTCGGAATATCCATAAAGAACTGACGGAACATAAAAATACTGAAACAGTTCGCCACAAACGGGACGATCATAGCCAGCCAGGTATCGACCCAGTGGAGACTATTCACGATAAAGTACAGCGGCATTAGAATGCTTTCAAAGGGCACAATCAACAAGGCGATAATAACCGTGAGAGTGACATCCTTGCCTTTGAATTCCAGCTTGGCAAGCGCATAACCGCAAATTGAGTTGACTACAAGGCCGCTAATAGAAATAATCGAAACATAAAACAAACTGTTAGATAAATATTTCATCATAGGAATCCGGCTGAATGCGTCAATGTAATTGTCAAAGGTGATATTCATCGGAATGAGCGATTTAATTGAGCTCAAGTCTGCAAAAATCTGATTTTCTGGTTTTAATGAGGATACCACCATCCATAGCAGCGGGGTAACGAAGAGCAGAGCCATTATCATGTTGACTATATTCAAAACCAAGTTCGTTCTCTTGAAGGACATTTAGGGAGCACCTCCTTAGCGGTCTTTAAAAAATCTTTTGATGGAAAAAGAGATTAACACGACCAGGAGGAAAAAAATGACGGAAATTGCTGATGCATATCCCGCGTTCCTGAACTGAAAACCTTGTTGGTAAATAAGCAGAGCAAGCGTTCTCGTCGAATTTTCCGGGCCGCCATTCGTCATGATGTAAGGCTGTATGAACAGCTTAACGGCTTGAATGGTTGTAATCGTCACCACAAATACGATGACGTTGTAAAGACTCGGAATCGTAATATATCGAAGCTGTTTAAACTTGTTCGCTCCGTCTATTGCAGAAGCTTCATACAAATCTTTAGGAATTCCTTGAAGGCCGGCAAGAAAGATCATCATCTGGTAACCGGCTGCCTGCCATACGGACATGAAAATAATTGAATTCATCGCCTGACTCGCGCTTCTCAGGAAAGGCTGGTTGGAAATTCCCAAGAAGTTTAAAGCCGAATTGATTAAGCCTTCGTTAGGGTTGTAGAGAGAAATCCAGAGAATGGAAATTACCGTCATTGATGTAACGACAGGGCTGAAATAGGCGATTCGGTAAATATTCCGAAGCTTTAGTTTATTATTGATTAGAAGCGCCAGAATGAGGGCAACGGTACATTGAACGGGTACAACGATAGCGGTGAAATATAGTGTGTTCCAAAGCGATTTATAGAACAAGCTATCCTGGAACAACGTTTTATAGTTCTCTAGGCCAATGAACTGGATTTTATCCGGCCTTAAAAGATTAAACTTCGTGAATCCGAATGAGATCGCGAGCAAAAATGGTAGAATTAGAAACAACAAGAGCAGTAATGTCGCCGGTGTGATGAACGAATAACCGACAAGCCGCTCTCTGCGCTTCTGGCGGCCGAGCGACACCGTTTCACTTTTGGGCTGGACAACACGAGTCGCCTCCATCATGAATCCTTCCTTTCTTCAAGTGGGGTAAACGAAAGACGCGGCGAGAGGCATATGTGGGTATGCCCTTGCCGCATCCATTCGTCAAGCTGGCTATTCGGCAAAGTTGCGCTCGTATTCTTCGTCATACGTCTTGGCTACATTATTCAGCGATTTTGTCACATCCGCTCCCATCATGATATCCGTCAATGCTTCGGCAAATTTCTGCGTAAGCACTGGATAGGCCGGTGTAACCGGTCTGGCATTGGAAACGGTCGTCACCTGTTCCTTAATGACACGCAGCGGAAGTTCGTCATACTCCGACATGCCTTCAAATGCAGATTTCCGGCTGGCCGGCATGCTGATTACTTTCGCCATTCCCATAGAGCCGTCAGTATTTGTGAACCATTGTAGGAATTCTGCCGATTCTTTCGGATATTTACTGTCTGCGGATATGCCCACAGCCCAACTGCCTGAAGGCGCGGTTTGAGTACCGCCTGCTTTTTTAGGAAAATATGTGATGCCCCACTCTAAATCAGGATAATTTTCAAATCCCGGAATATTCCACGGTCCACCAAGCTTGGTCGCCGCTTTGCCTTCTTCAAATTCGGTTGGTTTCGGATCGATATTGAACAGCTTCTCGTCAGCCAATTTTTTCAAAAAGGTGGCCGCTTCGATTCCTTGAGGACTGTTTACAAATCCCTCGGCTTTCGTCCCTTCTTTATTGACAATATCCGTTCCATTGGATATCCAGAATTGCTCAAAGGCGTAAGTCATCCATTCACCTTTGTCATTGATCATGTTCGTCCCGAACACGCCCTCCTTAGAGGTCTTCTTCATAACGTCATACCATTGGTCCCATGACCATGCATTCTCCATTTTGTCCGGAGGCGTGATCCCGTATTGATCCATGATTTTTTTGTTATAGAAAAGAACAACCGAAGACTCATTCAGACCTGCCGCATAAAATTTCCCCTGATATGTGCCCTGCTGAACGATAGAAGGTACGAAATCGCTCATATCCTCTGGAGTAAAATAATCATCCAATGGAATAATGATATCCGAGGACGCGTAATTGGCTACGTTCGGACCATCCATAGCAACGATATCGGGTAGCGTATGAGAAGCTACGGCCGCATTTATTTTGTCTTCATAAGCAAACGAGTTGCCGCGGGTGATGACTTCCATCTTGACTTTAATTCTTCCTTCATTTATTTTGTTGAATTCTGCAATTCGCTCCACGTAGAAATTATCTTCTACTTCCTTTGCTTGGGGACGCCAGAAATTCAGTTCAATCACCTTGTCGCCTTTCCCCGACTCCTCTTTCACATTCGAACTGTTCGATTGTCCGCTGCAACCGGTTAACAGAATGACTGCCATAAGAGCAATATAAAATCCTTTTTTCAATTGATCCACCGTCCCTTTTGTATGTTTTTATTTACCTATTAATCATAAGGGGAAGGATTGTTGCCAGCCTACTCTAAAAATCGCTGAATAGTGGATTTTTCAATGGAAGGGCTTTCACTCTAGAGGGAGTACCATCGAAACCGTTGTCCCATGACCGATTTCTGATATAATTTGCACACCATAGTCAGAACCGTATAACAATTTGATGCGCTGATTAACATTTTTAATGCCAATGGAGCTGTTAACCTGTGTTGGATCATCATCTGTCCGAAGTACGCGTCGGATGGTTTCCCGGCTCATGCCTTTACCATTATCCTGAATCGCAAAGATCCGTGAATTCTCCTCCATTTTCCCCAGAACGTGAATCGTTCCACCCTCTACCATGTCCTCTAGACCATGAATTAACGCATTCTCGATAAAGGGCTGCAAGAAAAACTTCGGCACCGAATAATGGTATAATGCCGGATCAATGTCATAGGTTACGGAAAATTTATCTTCGAATCTGCTGCTCATAATAAAAACGTAGTTTTTAAGGTATTGAACATCCTTCGAGAAAATCACTTTGCCCGTGTTCTTAGCCGTATACTCCAGCATTTCAGAAAGCTCGACCAGCATCCTGCTGATCAATGCTTGTTTATTTTCAATCGCTAAATAATTAATAATGTTCAAAGTGTTATACAAAAAATGGGGATTAAATTGAAAATTGAGAGCTTTCAGCTCAGCCTCCATCTCTTTTAAGTGAGTTTCATAATTTTCTATGATCAGATTGTGTATATTATCATTCATTTGATTAAATTTGCGAATGATGACATTAACTTCTTTGGTGTCGGAAAGCTCTATTTTGTTATTGAAATTGCCGTCTCCCATTCGGTTGATACCGTACATCAATTTCGTTAAAGGCAGGACAATCCTCCCGGATAGAAAAGAGGCCAAAAGAATAGACAATAAAGCAATGAGCACCATGGAGTAAATCGTGTAATCATTCATATTAGGAACGGTTTTTTTCAGATTGTCATAAGGAATAAACACAGCCGATAACCACCCGGTTACTTTCATCGTATCAAAGCAAACGACCATCTTCCTGCCGTCAATCGTTATGTACTCTGTACCGCTTTTTTGGGCAACGGCGTGGCGTATCCATTCCTGGCTGACGGATGCCTGATTTCTGATTTGAGCAGAACTAGACACATAGGAGCCACCACTCGTAAAAATAGTATAATAGGAGTCATCGACAGTCAGACTTCCCTTCAGGGCGTTCTCTAACATCGATTCACTAAAATTCACGATGAGAACAGGACGCTCAATATGATCATCCATCTGAATAAGAATATTATTGCGTACCATGGCGAAATTCATTAATCTGGCTGCGGTAAACACATATTGCTCTCTGTCAGTAGGAGCTGTGGAATAAAATTGCTCAAGCAGATTGTACGTAGGAATCCAGCTCGTGTTGCGAATGGATTGTTGGCCGATTTTATAAATATTGAACTGCGAATATTCCTTTCGTGGAATCCAGAAACTAGGCGACTCCCCGAATGTAAAGTCTTTCGTTACTAGATTGACGGAAAACAAATTAGCGGAAGTAGGAAAATACTTCTGAAGCGTTCTTGTTATCTTACGATCCGATTCGTAATCAAAACTTTTTTGTTCAAAATCCCCCGTATTAAAAAATTGAAAAAAATCAGCATCCAGATGCATGTTGATTGCGCTTTGTTCGACGCGATCCAGCTCTGCTTCTATGGATTGATTGCTCATTCTGACGAGACCTAACGATGTTTGGCTTGCATTGCTCAAAATCACGTCGGAGCTTTTAATGAAATAACCAAAAGCCATGATCGCAAGAGATAAAACGATCATGGCAATAAATGAGATTGTAAGCTTGGCACGCAAGCTAATATTGTTTAACCGCATTTTGAAACGCTTCACAAGTTTCACCCCTGCATTAAAGTGACTATTATTATTCCACTGTATGCGGGGTCTGTCCATTATTTTTATCTAAAGCACTCCACTTTAGCACCTAACAGGAAAGACGATCAATGGCGCTACCCCACAGGCTGAGCGACAGATCACCATTGTGAATCGGTGGCCAACCGCTAGCCTAAGTATTCCAGCCAATACGAATTAAAATAGACCAACACAATTAACGATGGTGCGTCCTCTTGATGGATGCTATATTTCATCAATCTTTATTCTAAATTATCAAACTTTTTTCTAAGTCTACTGAACGAAGGCAGGAGGGCTTCTTACATATACACGGGTAAAAAATTTTCACTTCACTGAACCTGTATTCTGTGAAGTAAAAACTTCGAAGATGCATAGCTTCAAAGCTGCACCACCGACATTTCGAGATGAACGGTTTTAAACGTGATTTCTTTATATCAGTTGCTGGCAGAGCATGTCTCGAGTAGGCCGCTGTATGGACAACGGCTCTATGGAATCCTTTTGGGGGTCAGTAAAATGAGCGACTACAATCAAACTAAACGGCCTCAGTCCTATGGAATTCAGGACAAAGGCCGCTTAACTAACTTTACTATTTCTATTGTCTACTTGACGAGGCGGTTGGTACGCCCATCCAGTAATTATGCATCTCACTGCAACAGATGATGCAAGTGGCGTGGAAAAACATTGTATAGTGTTTGATGAAGAACTGCACCTACCCCTTAATAACTTCCCATTCCCATAAGCCAACACCATTACTATCATTTGCTGGTTTTGTAATTGTAACACGCAGCGTTTTAACTTCTAAAGCCGGGTTAAAATTAAATATATTTGAGGAACCCACTGGCGTATTTAAAGCTACGATGCCTGTCGTAATGGTCCCTGCAGTTACCCATGCATTCGTACTGCTATTCTTCGGAATGTACGAATATTCTAACTTTACAGGCGTTTTTATACCTTGTCCATCATTCCACACCATCAGATCTGAACTTCCGATTGTTGCTCCCTGCGGCCAATTATATTGCACGTATTCCGAAGCGCTTGCATTGCCCCAGCTACCCCAATGCGGGCTCGTTGTAGCAGTTTTCAACCCGTCTTTAACCGCTGGTAGACTCTCCCACGTTGAAGTGTGGCTGGCTGATACACTCGCTGCAAACGCCATATTATTATTGAGCGGAGTGAGCAATCGCAAATCTGTCAGCAGCTTATCATTTGCTAGAGTAACTTCAGCTTGTGTGGCAGCTGCGTTTGCTAACACAGCGGAAGCGCCCGTTTTCGCATCAGCAATCGGTGTAAGTCCTTGACCGGTAAAGTTCGCAGCTAATAATGAATTTGCAAAGTTATAGTTGTTTGTCAGCTCCGACTTGTCTACGTTACCGCTACCACTACCACCCAACACAAAGGTCAGTAAGCTAGAGGTGCTCAATGCACCATCATTAGCGGTAAGCCTAGCCGTATAGGAGCCTGCTATTGTACCTACAGCTTTTGTGACTGCTGCTTTATTATTGGTAAAGCTTAGTTGGCCACCTGACGGAGTGCTGACAACTTCCCATAGGTAAGTCGTAGCGCCATTCGGTGCGCCGTCGTCGGTCACAATTCCGTTCAACAAAATCGGAAGATTTACCGAAGGGCTTAGTGTCACCAGCTCTGTAGTAACCTGTGGAGCTTGATTTGCTCCAGTAAGTGACTTTTCAATGATCACTTCAGCAGTAGTTAGCGCACTGCTCATTTGGAACATAGCAACACCTTTATTGTTCTGCACATAGAACTGTCCGGCATTTGCACCATTCAGCTTGATTGTATAATAGCCATTCTCTACTCCTGGCCCATCGAGAGTAATCCTTGATGCGTGCGTTTTTTGAGAAAGATTCGAGATTTGAAGGGTAATTGCCTTACCGTCTTTTTGAATCAACGCATTTTGTATTTTATCGCTTTCCGAAACTAGGTAAATTTTCTCTTTGATTAGGTTGATACGCTTTCCAAAACCGTCTTTTGGTGTGATATTGTATTTGTTGCTTACGTCAGTGACCGTAGCCCCATAGCCGAAAAGCCCAAATACCGGATCGGTGACAATATCAGAACTGATACGTAATAGCGAGCCATAGAGTCCTTCCTCTGATTCTCCAGAAAAGTCCTGCCAACCGTTGTTCATAACGCGTGTACCACCATCGTATACGTCTTTGGTACCTGTTCCGCCCTTATGAGCATTAAATCTCCAAGCGATACTTCCTACAGACTGAGCTGATATCTGCCCCATATTAACGGAGTTGAAGTTTGAAATCTTCGCAGCATAGTTGCGCTGCTGTGCGACAGCCGTTTGATCTGCAGTTCTGCCATCAGCCTGATAGCGAAGCATATCATCCATAATGGATCCTGCCAAAGACGCGGTATATTGGAAATTCCACCAGCTTTCGCCGGCGCGGAATGCCGGTACGGAATAGAAGTACCAAGTAGGCTGAATACCACGCATTGCACGAGTTTTCAAGTCATCTGCTTTCATGCTTTCCAAGGCTTTGGCTACCTTCGAGTCTTGTGGGTAGTAAGTGCGCAATGCCTTTGCTGCTGCATAGGCACCTTCTTCACCAGTATTGTCATATTCGAATTCCGACCCGTAAGGATAAGGAGCGTTTAAGATGTTTGTTGCTTTATTTTGAGCAAACTTCGTTTTTAGATTATTATACTGAGTTAGCATTCCTTCTTCTTTAAGTGCCTCAATTAAATCTGGAATTTGTTGTTCACCGTAGAATCCGGTTGCTCCGGTGCCGACACGGTTATAGTAAATGCCATAGGCCTTTTCCAGATAGAATTGCGGAGATTCGCGATACTGTATCATATTGGGATAAGCCTTTTGGATTCGATACATATTGAAGAATCCAGTCGCTTCCATCGCTTCAGAAAATGTCCGTACATAAGGTGCACTTGAAGTTGAGTAAATACCTGAAGCATTGAGATAGTTCGCAACCGTAAAAGTTGATTGCGTATATTTCATATAATTCTTCCACATAAAGTCGATCAGGTAGTTTTCAATGGATTGGATTTCATTAGCATTTGGATCGAGATAATTCTTCATAGCCATGAAGTTGATGTTATCGTGGCTCCAGTCATCTCCCCAATGGCTGTTCGCCGTATCAAGACCGGTTGTAAGGTACCAGTCACGGTAGATGCCGAAGGTAGGGCTAGTCGTGACCTTATCCTGAGTACTATTCACCATAAATTGGCTGTGGGCTTGCGATGTTTGGTCAAGCTCAGCTAGAATATTGAATTCAAGTTGGGTAAATTTATTCACCCCTACAGGATCAGATTTTAGCTTATAATTCACACGAACGCTGTTATTGCCGATGTTGTCAAAAGTGAGCGCATAGATATGATGCTGTTCACCGTTTATTATCTTGGTTTCCACAAACGTTGCGGATTTTGTATATCCCGGGTTCCCGGAAGGTAAACCACGTCCGGTACGAGTATTGTTGACCATAGCGGCTCTGTTCGTACCTTTAATAACCGGGATATGTGCTGCATCATAGGAATCATTCTGGAGGATGTTCTGAATCTCTATCGACTGAAAATCTATTTTAGTATTGTCGAAATGCAGATCCAGCTTGACAGGCATATTGATTGCAGCCTGGAAGCCAGGCAGCGCCACTGCGTCAATCATTCCTGATTTGTATAGAATGGAACGAAGGTTTTTCTCACGGTCTTCCATAGAAGTAGAAGCATTATTTGAACTTGCGGCATTTACTTGAGGTGTGTTGTCGCCTGCGCGTACCGCTGAAAACTTAAACTTATATGTTTTTTCCGCTTGAGGCGCCAAAACCAAGCTAGTGGCATCAGTAAAATATCCACGACCTGTTTTCGATATATCCTTGGAATGAATATATAGAACACTCAGTCCCGGGAACCAGCCGCCACTGTCACCGACCCAGTTGGAGTACGTAGATCCAGCACGAACTTCACCCGCGTCACCCAACCAATAATCAACATATTCGATGCGTGCGCCGCTTTCTGGCACGGGGGAGAACATCATGAAATTCCCTTCGCCGCTCGTGCGGATGGCATAGGAATACCCACTATCAGCACCGGCAAAATTATGTACAGTAACTCGGTTGTCATAGGTATCTGATGTACTTAAATACTTGTTATTCCATGGCATCGGCAAACCGATATCACCGAATTCAATATATTTGGTGCTTTTGTTTTTCAAGGTGATTTCCCACTGCAATGAACCGTCAGTGGTATCCATATTAAATACAGACTTCACGTCAAAACCTTTCATCACGCGAGCCGCTGTAGAAGTAAGCGCCTGTCCGATAAAATTGACTTCAACTTTCTTGCCGTCTGACGCAGCCACCTTCGTAAAATATTGGTTACTAGCATTGATGGTTGTATATTTAGTCGATCCGCCCGCCGCCAGTGTTTTATTTGTATCAACTTCTACAAAACCAACTCTGTCGTTAGGGAATACTGCCGTGTCACCGGTACGGTATGAAAAAAGCATTTCGCCCATCCATTGGTGCTGGACGTCGTTCTGTGGTGATGTAGAGTTTGGCAAAACAAAATTGACAACAGCATTTTTTTTGTTTAATGGGTTATTCTTGATATTTAGTACTTCAATCTGCCCTAAATCCCCGATTGTAGCAGAAAGGCTATCATTGGCGATAGCATTCGCTGCAGCGGATACCGAAGGCGCCTCGTTAATCCCAACCGGCAGTAATCCGAAAAACAGTGCAAATCCAGTAATCAATGATGTCATTTTTTTGTTAACCGCTCTCATAATATCCTCCTGTTCACATTTCAAAATTAGATTTTTAAAGATTCAATCCATTGCTTGTCCGCTTACTGAACTAACTTATTACTCCCGTAATCGTAAATCCCTTGCGAAATACTTTTTTTTCAATTTAATAGAAGATGATATTGACCCTCTGCAACGTTCCTATACCTAGTCATTGGCCTTTTTTTGGAAAGCGCTTTCAAATATGCACCGAGTAATCCTTTCAATTAATCGCTAGAAACTTTTCTTCCATTCTACATTCCGCAGCAATATACTGGCTGGACACCGTACAGGTAGCTGCCCCCTCCCTTCAAAATAGCTATAGTTGATAGTTGATACATCTAGCCATTTAATTAAATCACTCAAAACCTTTAAGCTCTCCAGAAAAATTCAGCATCAACTTTGTGAATTTGCCCAATAACAGCTGCTTTTTGAGCTGCTGCATATCTTCCATTCTTCACCATGACACTACAACAGAAAGAACTTTATACAAGTGTACTAGATTCACATGAGAAAGGAATTCAAATTTTCACCCTGTTTTTTTGAATTTACAACTTTTATAAATAACCTCAGAATTTAAATGATTAATCCATATACATCCATGAGTGCGGTGTATGTCAAGTGGAGAGATACTCGGGCGGCAAGGAACAATATTATTTTGTTTAGCACCTTTCCCTGTTCCTTTAGTAGCCACTGCTTCAGCTACGATTTGTGCATCATACTGTAGCTAAACCGTAAGTTTAGCAGAAACGCCTGTTAGACTTTCTTTCGATTCAAAAACTTTAAAGGCTAGTAAGTCTGGGCATATCATTTTATAGGAATTCATATTGGACTGGACTTGGACAGAACCAAATAAAAAAAGCTCCAAAAGGAGCTTATCATCACGCATCTAGTTCACCAAGTTTTAATACCATGTTATAGAGCTCGCCATTTCCACGTTGCCTTGAACTAACTATAAAACCATATATTTTATAAAACCTCAATATGCTACGCTTTTTAGACAGACTCTTACTGTCTGCTCTTGTAATGAAATCACTCGTATATACTAGCTAGCCGATTTCCATCTGAGACATTTACGGGGGCGATTGTTAATCAAACGAATGGCATCCGCGAGTTGGCTATCGGTAACGGAAGCGAAGTCATGCCCTTTGGGGAAGAACTCCCGAAGGAGCCCATTGGCGTTCTCGTTAGAACCTCTTTGCCAAGAGGAATAGGGATCAGCAAAGTAAACCTTCACGTTGTGAACAGCTTCAAGGCTCGTATAGCAGGCAAACTCTTTGCCACGATCCGTTGTGGCGGTTTGGCAGGTGCCACATGGGTATTGGCTGAGCACAACACAAAGGCAACCTCCATCGAGTGTGCCGTACGGTCAGGCATCTTCAGTGCAACGTAGAGTCGCGTTTTTCGTTCGATGAAGGTAGCCGCGCAAGCTTTGCTTTTGCCTCGGCTGGAAACGACGGTATCTAGCTCCCAATGACCGAACGCCGTACGCTTATGGACTTCTTTCGGTCGCGCTTGCTGATTGGCGTACCAACGAGGAAACGACCACGTGTTTCCATTGGCTTTTGGCTCTTGCCCTTATGTCGCAGTACGTTGATTCCCGCTGTGAGGCGCCCCTTGTACAGCCATCTGTAGATTGTCTTGAAACAAACCAAAGGCTTCCCCTCGCTACGACGCTTCTCGGAGATCTGCTCAGGGGACCAGGTCTCCTGCAGCTTCAACTGGAGTTCTTCGCCGAGTACCTTCGTAAATTTGCCGACAGGCACGATAGAAGATCTTCGCTCATAGGACGCTTCTTGGGCAGAGCTAGCCGTATAATTTCCGTTCTTCTTACTTCCGCTACGTGCTATTTCTCGTGCGATAGTAGAAGAATGTCGGCCTAGCTCATGCCCTATTTTGCGGCATGACCAGCCCAATCGATGTAGCGCTTCTAGTTGTCCTCGTTCAATTATGCTAAGATGGGAGTAGCTTATGTTGGGTTCTCCCGTAAAAATGGTATGTTGTGGTGACTTCCATTTTACACGAATCCTTTCATGGGCATCTTTGTTTTTAGCTGTCGCACTTCATATTACAATCCGTCATATGAAAAAAGCATCTACAGCGGCGGTGGCTGTAGATGCAATAAAGTTAATGAGTTGCCAATTTGCAAGCGTAGACATGGCACAGCCATACTTTTTAACAGCTACCCTCACTTCAATGTGACCAGCTTCGATCTCTTGAAGGATATTCAATTTTTCCAAAGCATTCCGTTTATTTCTAGGCATAATAAATGCTCCCCTGCAGTAAACAGGCTTTGAGTATTTCACCTGCCTACCGTATGAGGAGCATATCAGGATTTCCTCCCTAGCACCGCCATTTCTTTATTTTCACTGACTTTTCCGACAAGTGCACTGTCTTGTCAAGTAAATAAACCCATTTTTGGGAAATCTCTATCCGGTTTTGACGATTCCATTGTTATCAACTATGATCTTTTATGGCAAAACCCGAATGGAATCGAGCAGCATGTAGGTGCCGGATTTCTTAACAGCTTTAATTGTATGGCTTCCGCTTGTCAATCCCGACACCTGGTAGACGACTTGATTGACCTGACGAGCTGTGCTCGACGTGTTGACCGTCGTCTGGAACACATTGTCGATGTAGATGTCGATATTGCCCTGTGACGCGTCTTTCTCCGTAATGAGCTCGACGCCAGTGCCCGTGAAAGCGAACTGGAATGAATCGTTGTTTGTTTGGGTGAAATGCACGTCATTGTTGTAATCGCCAAAACCGCGATTGTTGTTCAGTGACCAAGAACCTGTATAGACGATGCTGGGGTCGGTGTCGTTATACTGAATGCGCTGGCTTTTTATTTTCAACTGATCGACTAGCATGAAAGCACCGTTTTTTTTCACAGCTTTGATCGTATGCGTACCGCTTTGGAGACCGCCTATGCTATACACCGTTTGCTGGACGAGGCGCGAAGGATTGTAGGTGTTAACAGTTTGCTTAAAGACATTGTCGATGTAAATATCGATTTCGCCTTGCGCTGCTTCCTTCTCAGTAACGAGGTCGACCCCGGTTCCATTGAATGTGTATTGCACGAAATCATTGTTAGTCTGTGTGAAGTGAACATCGTCTTGATAATCTCCGAAACCTCTGGCGCTGTTTAGCGACCAGACACCCGTATACGTGAAGCCCGGATCCGTATCGTTCACAAGGAGCGGCGACGCCACGAAAAAGCGCAACTTATCGAAAAGCATATAAGTACCGGATTTCTTGACGGCTTTCAACGTATGTGAGCCGTTCGCAAGTCCACTTATGCTGTAAACGGTCTGCTGCGTCTGCCGAGTGGCGTTATACGTATTGACCGTTCCTTTAAAGACGTTGTCGATATAAATATCAATATTACCTTGGTCGGGAGCTTTTTCCGTAATCAGATCAATCCCAGTGCCCTGGAAAGTATACTCAAAGGCATCGTTATTTGTCTGGGTAAAATGTACATCATCTTGATAATCACCGATTCCACGGTTATAGCTGCGCTGCCAGGCCCCCGTATACTTGACGCCAGTATCGTCGTTATTGGCTGTCACGGAGCCGCCGGCTACCCTTACCTTGAGCAATCGCGATGCGTGTGGCGGCAAATTGATGGAGCTGTAACCCGTGTTGAACAAACCGAGGTCGCTGCGGCTCCAGAGATCGCGAACCGTCGCGGCACCGTTCAGGCCGATGTCGTTCCAATTGACTGTCACCGTCGCGGCAGTGGAACCGAGATTGAATAATCCGACGGTATATGTGCCATCGCCGTTGTTAGCGTACCAGACTTGTTGGTTGGTAGAGGTAGATACGGGATGGGCAGGCCTACCTGCTTGGTTGACGGCAATCACTTCGTCGTTTGTTAGTAATGCCAGACCGAAGGCGTCTAGGTTTGTAAGATCGTTGCCAATATATAGCTGTGCTGAGGACATCGCCCACAGTGACATTGCTGTCCGCCGCTCGTCCTGTGTAAGGCCATCCATTGCGCCATTGCCGACGTTGAGCGAGTCGAAATCGTTCCAACCGCCCGGTCCAGCGTCCCGCCACCAGACTGCCGCATCTGGAAACAGCCGCGCTATGTTTGGCCAGCTCGTTAGAGCCGTATTGACACAATAACATTCGACGTCCCAATTGACCCGCCATCCGTTGGCATATTGCTTCCAGGTATCGACGTAGCTGTGATCGAGTGCCCACGAGAGTTCGAACCATATACCGCGAGCGCTCAGCGCTTGCGACCAAGCGATGACGTCATCGCGGGCATCAATCGACGTATTATTATGTCCAGAGCCGGGGGTAACACTGTCGAACTTTACAAAGTCGACGCCCCACGAATCGATTAGGTCTACAATTGAATCAATGTACTTTTGGGCACATGGGTTGTCGAAATCAATTTTGTAGCCCAAGCCCCAATAATCCGCGGTAGCCAGCGGTTGGACGGCAATGTCCTGCGTCGAGCAACCAGGTGCATCGTATATCGGCAGATCGGCGTTATAGATTTGAGGCGAGATTCCCGGAATAAAATAAAGGCCGAACTTTTGCCCGTTGGCATGCACATAATCAATGACTTCGGTCAATCCGTTCGGATAAAGCGTCGTGCTCGGAACAGGCCGACCGTAACCGTCTATGCCATCGTTCCAGCCTGCATCCACGTTAATGTACTCGTATCCGTGAGATTGCAAATTCTGATGCATCGCGTCCGACTGCGCTTTGAGCTGCGCCGCCGTAATCCAGGCGCCGTTACCAGAATACACCTGCATGCTGTAGCTGCTCCATCCCATGAGCGGCTTCAGTGCCAATCCGTTGTTTGCAGCCTTCGCGACTTGAGGCGGTGGGAAGCCGTACCCTCCTAAAATGGCGGTCAGCAACATGGTGAGTCCCAGAACGATCGAGACTGCCGGTTTGACCATTGCATACATCTTAGCGTTTATTGCTTTACTTATTGCCCATATTGCCTTCTTCATAAAATCCACTCCTTCAATTTGATAGAATAACATCAAAAACGCTTAGAAGATTATTGGAGGTGTATTCTGGTTAGACCGCATTTTCTTTGCTTAGTTCATAGTTGCTGAGACGACCATTAGATTAGGTACAATAAAGCGCTTTCAGATATGAATATCCTATTAACATCGTTTAAAAAGAAATGTTTTGGCTGAAGCGCGACCTTGCCGGCTCAATACGAAGGAAACGTTAAATTGCCGTCTGTGTAGGTAATTACACTATCGAAGTATTTTAGACGGCATTGTTACCGTGACCATTACAGGCTCTTCTAAGCAATAGTCGGAAGTCGACGTGGTTGTTAACCATTGTAGTCTAAAAGCGTTGAATCTACCGACTCCCCCCCCGTTTGCATTACTGTCGCGAAACTCGCAACTTCGTTTCTTCATCCGTTTTGTACCCGTAGTTGCGATAATCTTGCGGCGTGCAGCCTACTATCTTCTTGAACAAGTACGTGAAGTAGGCCTTCGTCTGAATGCCAACTCGGTCTGCCACCTCATACATCTTGATGTTCGGGTCCTGCAGCAACTTGATCGCCATCTGAATCCGAGTCGCCTGTACGAACTCCGAGATCGTCTTGCCCATCTCACGCTTGAATAGCACGCTAAGATAGCTAGCGTTCAGATCAAACTGCTCGGCGATTTGTTTTACCGTCCAATTCTCCTGCAAACGCTCCTCGATAAAATCAGCTACCATACGAATTAGATGATGCTGCTGTTGGAGTCGGTCCTTCCTCTCGACCTGCATGTAACGGTCCACGTATTCTACGAGAAGCTCCACGATCTGGCCCGAGCTCCCGCAATCGAGCATGCGACGCCACATGAGGAGGTTCGTGTCACCATCCGGCGCGTTGTTCCATTTTAAAGTTCGGATCAACTCACTTAGAAAACTCATGCCGAACGCCTGTACATACGAGTAGGAAACCGGCTCTTGGGACAGAACCACATCCAGTATTCGGTTCATATATCCGCCTACTTTCGCCGCGTCTCCTTCTTCCATGAGTCGGACAATGTTTGGAATCAGTTCCTCGCGCACCCGGTAATCTTTAAACTCGCTCGCGTCGCTGCCGTTGTATCGGACAATTTGCCCATCCTCAACAAGGCGCGACTTGGCCATCGCGAACTTGATCTCCTTGTACACGAGCACGCAGTCCTCCCATCGGTCGGCCAGGCGGCTACAACCGATCGTTACCTGCGCACCAAAGCGATCGCGCATCATACTCTGAACGAAGACAAGCTGTTTCTCCAACCTGACTTTCTCCTCCGAGGACGAATTCAACTGTATTGCGACCAGTTCCTCTGGACTCGTCTGAGCGATGTAAACCGACTCCATATCGGACAGCGAGACCTCGACCGTCTGTCTAAAGCTGTTGCCGAGAAGCATCCGCTCCTTCGCTTCGCGTCCCGCCGTGCCGAACGAATCAAGGCCGAATACTATAGCCTGATACCCCTCTAAGATGTCTGGGAGCTCTAACAGCCCCTTCCACGACATGATCAACTCGTTTGTCAGCGGCATGTCTGCGATCAGATCACTGACGAACCGTTCCTTGACGAGCTTCATGCTACCAGTTAACTTTTTCTCTAGTTCGTTTGTCTGCTCGACGACTTGGCGCGTCTTCTCGATGGTTGTTCGGAACGACGTCAATCGGCTGCTCACCTCGTCCGGCTTGAGTGGTTTCAGTACGTAGGCCTGTGCACCGACATGAATGGCGTCCTGTACGAACTCGAATTCGCTGTAACCGCTGATCATGAGAACCTGCAGCTGCGGGTGCAGTAGCTTCGCTTGTTCAACGAGTTCGATCCCGGTCATACCGGGCATCGCCACGTCGGAAATCAGTACATCGAACGATGCACTTCCTAATGCCTCCAACGCCTCTTCCCCCGACTCGAAAAGTGACGGGGCCCCATAGCCAAGGGCTTCCCAATCGATATTGTGCGCCAGCCCATATAGGTTGTACGGCTCATCGTCGACAATTAGCACGTTAATCATTTTAAGCCTCCCTTCTGATCTGCGGCGGCGAAGACCGGGTCGGCATATCCAGCTCGACCCTCGTCCAGACGCCACGCTCCCCAAGGAACTTTAACGTCGCATCTCCACCAAAATAAAGTGCTAACCGTTTTCTAATATTGGCGATGCCAAAGCCATTCCCGTTGCTCCACGCCTTAGACGAGGTGCTCACGTAAGTGCCCGCCTCAAGTTCCCGCTTCGTCGTCTCCGCTATGCCTAAGCCATTGTCGTATACGGATAGGCGAAGCCGTCCATTTACCTCAACCGCGGAAATGACGATCCGGGCATCCGGCTGACGTGCGATTGCTCCGTGCTGGTAACAGTTTTCGACAATCGGCTGCAATACTGTTTTAATCGTAAAACAATCGAGTGCAGCCTCCTCGATCTCCCATTCGACGCGCACACGGCCCGGATAGCGGAACTGGCAGATGTCCAAATAAGCCTTCACATGGTCCAGTTCGTCCCTCACGCGAATAACGCTAATCTGATTGTTTAGTGTCAGTCGGTAAAAGGTCGTTAACGCGTCGATGATGCGAATCTGCTTGTCGTCTTTCACATCCATCGCCCTCCATCGGAGCAGACCGAGCGAATTGTAGATGAAGTGTGGGTTAATCTGTGCCTGCAACGAACGGAACGCTTGCTCCTGCTCCATGAGCCCGGCGCGGGTAATGTCCTCAACGAGCCTCCCGAGCCGCTCAGACATCGAGTTGAAAACGCTTTCTAGATCCCCGAGCTCATCCCGATTCTGGTCGCGCACCGTCACATCGAATTCACCCTGAGCAACGTCGCTCATACGGGCACCTAATTTGCGGATACGCCAGACGATGTTCTTGACGATCACCATCATGAGCGACACCGATAGCAACAGGAAAAGCGCAGTAATGCCAACGATTAGCAACAAAATCGATAGACTCTGGTTATCCATGCGCTTCTTATGAATCAATGCGACAACCTGCCAACCGGACTGTAGCGGCTTGATGATCTGCAATTCCTGTGTCTGAGTTAAGTCCAGTACGTTTCCATCATTCTCAATCGTACCGACGTTGCTTATGAGAGTGTCGTAAGAGGCGGCTTCTCCCTTCATTAGGATATGCTTACCAATACTGGCTGGGTCGGAGGCAGTCAGAATGCGATGCTTCTTATCAACGATATACAGCTTGCCACTGCCTTTAAACGGATGATCGAGCAGTTCGCCAAACACGGCGTCATAATTGAGCAAAATGTAAACCAATCCAAGCAATTCGCCGCTCGGACTAATGATTTTGCGGGTGATGATGTTCATCTTTGGATTGTTAGGTACATTACTCCATAACAAAGGCGTGTCCGATTCCATCCCTTTACGGTACCAGGACCGCTCGTCCATGCCGGACAACTTCCGATCCTCAGGACGCCACAGCAATTGGCCGTCCTGAACGAGCGACTCGTTCGTATGATAGATACGGAAGTCAGCGATACCAGGCAAATATTTACTCGTGATCAAAAATGTTCGGTCGACGTAATTGACGGTGTCTACAATCTCAGGCATATCTGTATATTCACGTCCGAGCCGAGCGATCAACTCTCCGTCAGTTGCCGTCCTTACCGCTAGCAGGTCGTAACTCATCTTGCTGAATTCCACCATTCTAGCCGATTGCCGAACCGCCTCGTCAGCAGCAGACATGTAACTCTGATTAAAGCTGTGGATGACCAGATAGACAGCACCGGTTCCTAGCGCGAGCGTCGGTAGCAGCAGAATAAGACCGTACAGCACGAGAATTTTACTATGCAAGTTCATCTTGCGGGTAACCCCGATGATCCACTTTTCTAGATGTCTTCTCAAGCGTTTTCCCCCCTTCGATAAACGGAGTATAATACGGTCACCTTTATTCGGCAAGCATACAACCTCTCACCAGGAATGCAGCAGAAAACTTCCATAGCTCGTCGAACTGTTTGTCTACTAACTTCAGCATCTTCCAGAATCCAGAAAAGGAAGCCATCATGAACGCGACGGCTTCCTTACGAACTTCGGAGACGCAGGCGATCAGCTCGTCAGAGGCAGCTCCGCATGCCATTCTTCCTTAAGTTCGCTCCAGTGGGCCCGCTTTTCTAGCGCGGAACGGAAGTCATTCCACACCGACTCAAACTGCTCGTCGTCTTTGGCCATCAGCAATTTAGCCTTGTACTCTTTACGCACGTTCTCAAGCTCCGGCAAGTACTTCTCCCACAGCCCGCCGGTTTTGGCTTTCACCCGGTCGTACTGCTCGGCTACACGAACACCGCCCATCTTGCCAATTGCTTCCGTAAAGTCGATCGTCTTCTGCCGACCTTTCGGCTCCATAACCGCGACGTTCCACCACGGATACCATTCATTGCTGTAGGAGGACAAGCCGTACAGCTCCGGCGTCGTGCTTGCCTTTCTCGCTGCATCCCCGGAGTCGTGAGGAACTTGATACGCCGGATCGGTATACTGCCACTTCCCTAACGGCTTGTCAGTCCAATCCCAGAAGACGCCTGCCGGGCCTTCGTTTGCAATTTGCTGCATTTCCGGTTTCGGCTGCAGCATGTAGTTCATAAACGAAAGTATCGCATCGAGGTTTTTCGTATCCTTGCTAATATAGATATCGTTTCCTGGGTACGGATTAACGATCTGATTCGCCCCAATTTGGTCGACGCCCGGCACTTGCGGATAAGGAATCGTGTCGTAGAACCATGCCGTTTCCGTCGGGCCGTCGAGTGTTTCCCAGATGTGCGCATCCATATTGAAGAAGCCGCCGGCGTTCATTGCAATGCGTCCGGACTTCACCTTTTCCCGATAACGCTCCGTCTTGTCTGTTATAACTTCGTGATCGAGCAGCTTTTCACTGTACAGCTTATTCATCCACTGATAGGCTGCCTTATACTGTGGATCGTCATAGATGAACTGGTAGTCGTCACCATTCTTCTCGACGGGTATGACGCCACCCGCCGTTGCCGTCGAGACGCCGAATGTACTTAAAATGACGTTTTCGTCGCTCGCATCTGATAGGAAGCCGAACGGTATGAGTTTCTTTCCTGACGCGTCCATCACTTGAGAGGCAGCTTTTAAATAATTTTCCAAACCATCGAGCGTTTTCAAGTCGTCTTTCGTCAGACCGGTCTTCTCAAGCACGTCGGTGCGAATAAACCAGCCGAGAGAAGCCCAGCCTGGCCATGGATTGTCAGGATTTTGGTCGAACCAGCCCGGAATAGACCAGATATGGCCGTCCGCGTCCTTCATTGCGTCTAAGTACTTCTTCGGTATGGCAGCAAGGCTTGGATACTTTTCTGGCATGTTGAAATATTCCTCAAGCGGTAGTATTTGACCAGAACGAATCATTGCTGAATTGACGACATCGTTACGAGCGAATACTGCAGCGTCATCGAAGCCGCCTCCGTTCAGCTTCAGATTAAGCGCTGTCAAACTGTCCCCCTGCGTCGCTTCCAGTTGGACGTCGATCTTCGGTTCTTTTTCCCGCCAATACGTTTGAACCATGCTGTCGTTGTTGATCGTAGCATTCCAGCCAAGCCAAAGTTTAAAAGCCTTCGGCTCAGCAGAATTTTCCAGATCAGACGAAGCAGGCGCAGACGTGCTGGTTCCAGACGAAGCAGGTTCGTTGGTGTTGCCTCCCCCGCTAGAGCATGCTGCCATCCCCATCATTAACAAGGTAAGCCCGAATGCGATCACACTTTTCCTTTTTTCCATCTTCTGTAAAACCATGGATATGTCCCCTTTCTAGTCTCAATTTGGTATAGGGTGAAGCGTTATACCCAGTAAAATGGCGCAATTACTGCGCGATGTTTGCTTGGCCACTTGCCGGCTAGCCTTTGACAGAACCAATGAGCACGCCTTTAACGAAGTACCTCTGAAGAAACGGATAGACGCACAGAATCGGGATAGCACTCACCATGACAGTTGCCATCTTGATCGACATCAACGTAATGTTTGACAGTCGCGTTCCACGGGCCATCGCTTCAACGTTGTTGTTGGAGCCTAGCACGGACGACAAGTCCTGTGCCGACAGGAGTTGCTGCAGGAACGTTTGTACTGGAATCAAATCTTGATCCGAGACGAAAAAGGCGCCGGCGAACCAGTCGTTCCAGTGCATGACGCCGATGAACAGCCCGATCGCAGCAAGCATTGGCTTAGACAATGGAACTATAATCGACCACAATGTTCGCAGAGGACCGGCACCGTCTAGTTCAGCCGATTCAATAAGCGCATCGGGGATACCCTGAATGAACTTCATCATGACAAACATGTTCCACGCCGAGAAGGCGCTCGGGATGATATACACCCAGAACGAATTGAGCAGTGACAGATGATGAAGCTGGATATAGAAAGGAACAAGGCCGCCGTTAAATAACATCGTAACAAGTACGTAGCCGAGTAGCGTCCCCCTCAAAGGAAGCCCGCGGTAGGATAATCCGAAAGCCGCCAGCAAGGTGATAAGCAAGCCAAGAGCTGTCCCGATAATAGTACGCAGTATGGTGATGCCATACGCATGACGGATTACTGCGTTGCCTAGCACGACCTGGAAATTCGACAGCGTGAACTCCCTTGGCCACAGGTAGACGCCGCCCTTGGCTGCGTCGCTGCCGACGTTAAGCGAGATGGCGAGCATGTACAAAAACGGATACAGCACAGAAAGACAGAGTAACGCGAGAAGCCCTATAATGAGCGTTTGACCTATCGATTCGCTTGCGGAACGTTTCATAGGTTACCAGAGTCCCTCCCCATTTAGCCGTCGGGACAACCGATTTGTCCCTAGCACAAGAATGAGACTGATGGCGGAGGACAGCAAACCGATTGCTGTCGCAGGCCCGAAGTAACCTTGTTGTAGGCCGTTGCGCAAAATGTACGTGTCGAGTACGTCCGCGACTGGCTGGTTAGCCGGATTCATTAGTGGATAAATCTGGTCCATTCCGACGGCGATCAGGCTCGGCATGCTCAGAATCAGCACAATCGAGACGGTCGGGAGAATGCCGGGGAACGTAATGTGCCGAATTTGAGCCAGCCGACCGGCTCCTTCTACCCGAGCTGCTTCGTATAACTGCGGATCGATTGTCGTAATCGCAGCCAAGTACAAAATCGTGTTCCAGCCTACTTCCTTCCACAAACCGCTTGCCACGATCATCGGCCGAAACCATTCGGTCGAGCCGAGGAAGAAGATCTGCTCGCCCCCGAGGTCGGTTATGAATTGATTAACAAGACCGCCGTCTAGCGTCAACAGCGACTGTAGAATGTAAGCCACAACTATCCAAGAAAAGAAGTGCGGCAAGTAGCTGACGGACTGCACCAACCGCTTAAACCCGCTGTGCCGTACCTCGTTGATGAGTAGGGCTAGAAAAATCGGTGCGGGAAAACCGAAGACGAACTTAAGCGCAGCAATCCACAGTGTGTTGCGGACCACGGTCCAGAACTGTTCGTCGTGTAAAAATTCAAAATTGTCGAGCCCGACCCACGGGCTGTTCCAGATCGTGCTGCCGATGTGAAAATCCTTAAAAGCAACCTGAACACCTGCCATCGGAATGTAGCTGAACAGGAACAACAAGACGACGGCTGGTGCGATCATGACATATTGCCAACGGTATTTGGCTACTCTTGCTAGCATAAGATCACCTCTCTTGGACCCATTATACGGGCGGGCCACAGATGGCAACAATGTCACAACGATGGGATTATTATCTCTCTTATTGGATTTGATAAAAAAAATTAGTTCCGACTGCGCTAGAGAGATAGCTATTTGGGTTAGCTATTTCTCTTGTAGGCTAAAGGAGGATCGATAAGTTCATCTGGAGCGGATTCTACCTGGGGATACGCCGTATTGCTTCTTGAAAAGATGATAGAAGTGACTCAGATTGTCGAAGCCTGCTTCATAGGCCGTTTCTATAATATTCAGGTTCGTCGTGAGCAACAGGTTTCGGGCATAGGTGAGGCGCAACCGGTTCAAATAAGCGGTCGGAGTCGTCTGCAAATACTGTCTGAACACGCGGTTCAAGTGCCCCGTGCTGCGATTGGACAGCTCGTTCAGACGAGCCAAACCACCTATAAAGTTCTCCTTCTTCTGTAACTCAAGCAATAGATGCTCAAGCCACGCCGGCATCGCCTTCTGATTTTCATCCCGGTCCTCAAAGAAGTAAAGCGCCAGTGCATCAACCAGCCAGCTTCGAGCCGCCGAACGCGCTTTCGACTTATCGATCGTAGCGTAAACCATGATCTGGCTGCCTTTGCGTGTCAAAGAGTCCATATCGGGCGGTGTTAGTCGAAGGAGTGGCGGTTGCTTCGCCCGCTTCAGCCTCGCTGAGAAACTGGGGCTGCCTAAGAAATCGAAGGCACTCTCAACCGCTTCCGAATAGAAATTGACATTCATAAATCTGCAGTCAGATTCACCGCAGAAGTCGTAGGCGTGTTTGTCGCCAGGGCGGATGAAAACCATCTCTCCCTCTTCAAGCGTCTGAATTTCACCATTAATTAGATGCATGCAACGACCGGAGAGAATGACGAAGATCTCGTAAAAGTCGTGATCATGTAGTGGATAAGCGTATGTAATAGATTCTACGATATGGTAATTGGATTGCACCTGCGGATCGATTAACGTTGCAGCGCAAAGCATGTTAGCTTTAATCGTTTATTCCCCCTTGTTCCAATTGAAAACGAACAGAAATCTGATGTTAATATAGCACAATAACTCGCGATTTGATTACAAGACATACCGATTTACTGATGTTATGATCTAGCTGTTTCTGGTTGCGAGACTCCATTTTTGAGTTTGGAAGAATACGCAATTTGCACAAATAAGAAGTGAAAATCAGGAGGTATTGAAATGCAGTTACTAACGCTGAACGGCAATTGGCGATTGAAACGAACCGACGAGCACGAATGGATCGACGCCGTCGTTCCCGGCTCAGTCTTCAACGATCTGCTTCTCGCAGGAAAAATGGAAGAACCGTATTATCGAGATAACGAAATGGACGCTCTGGCGCTGACGAAATTTGATTACGAATACCAACGAAGCTTCGAGGCGGACCCGAAACTGCTCGAGCGCGACACCGTCCTGCTCCGCTGCGAAGGTCTGGATACGCTATGCGAGGTATTGATTAACGGCGTACTCGTGCTGAATACAGATAATATGCACCGCACATACGAGACAAACGTCAAGAATCTGCTTCGGAACGGGCTAAACGAAATTCGAGTCGTCATCCGTTCAGCAACGCGGTTCGTCATAGAGAAAGACAAGGAATTTCATCTATCAAGCTGCGCCGACGCAGTGCCGGGCATCTCTCATCTGCGCAAGGCACATAGCATGTTCGGTTGGGATTGGGGGCCAAAGATACCCGATGCGGGCATTTGGCGTGACATATCGATTCTCGGCTATGATCAAGGCCGAATTGACGACGTCAACTTAACGCAGCACCATGAGGCCGGTGCCGTTCGGCTGGATGTCCGTATTGAAACGGAGCGATTGCTGCCGGACACCGAATTAACCGTGCGTGCCGTGTTAGAAGCGCCAGACGGTACTTTATTAGAGCACGAAGCAATCTCAGGTACTGCTAGCATATCGCTCAGTTTCGAAATAACGAATCCTCAGCTTTGGTGGCCTCGCAACTACGGAGAGCAGCCACTGTATACACTCCGGGTCATTTTACTGAGCGATAAGGTCGAAATCGATGGTCGAACGCTCCGAATCGGCTTGCGTACGCTTGTTGTCAGGCAAGAGAAGGACGAATGGGGAGAATCGTTCGAATTCGTCGTTAATGGCCGAAACGTCTTTGCCATGGGGGCCAACTACATCCCAGAAGATAATGTATTTGGCAGGTTGAGCCCTGAACGTACAGAGCGGCTGTTGCAGAGCTGTGCGGAAGCAAACTTCAACTGCATTCGTGTCTGGGGCGGCGGCTATTATCCCAACAATCAATTCTACGATGCATGCGACCGGCTAGGACTGATAGTCTGGCAGGACCACTTGTATGCATGCGGTGCCTATGACTTCAATGATGCCTTCCGTGAGAACATTCGTCAGGAGACTATCGACAACGTGAAGCGCATTCGCCACCATGCTTCTCTCGGCATATGGAGCGGAAATAACGAGCTGGAATACGCTTGGGCTAACTGGGGCTGGACGGAAAGATACGGCGAGAAGCTGCGTGATGCTTATCTGCTCCAATTCGAGCAATTTCTTCCCGAGTTGAATACGGAAATTGATCCGAACACGTTCTACTGGCGTTCGTCTCCGTCATCGTACGGAGGCATTGACGATCCCAACCTGGAAAACGTCGGAGATATGCACTACTGGGACGTCTGGCACGGCCGGAAGCCGGTTAACGAGTTTCGGACTTTGTTCCCGCGGTTTATGTCCGAGTTTGGGTTGCAGTCATTCCCGTCACTCAAGACGGTAGAGTCGTTTACACTTCCGGAAGACCGTAACATCTTCTCTTACGTCATGGAAGCACACCAGAAGAACGGCACCGGCAACGAGAAAATTCTCTACTATATCAGCGAATATTTCAAATATCCAAAAGACTTTGAATCGCTATTGTACGTCTCTCAGCTCATTCAGGCTGAAGGGATGCGTGTTGGCGTCGAGCACTGGCGGAGGAACCGCGGTCGATGCATGGGCGCGATTTATTGGCAGCTCAACGACATCTGGCCCGGAGCATCCTGGTCAAGCCTCGATTACTTCGGCCGTTGGAAAGCAACACAGCACGCTGCGAAGCGCTTCTTCGCCCCAGTGTTAGTCTCTGCTTGTGAGGAAGGGACCGACGTGTCGCTGCATGTAACGAACGATACGCTCGAGCGCTTCGAAGGACTGCTGAGTTGGCGTCTGCTCGATCGCCGCTCCGAAGTGATTCGAACCGGGGAAACGCCGGTGATTACGGATGCGCTCTCTTGCCGGGAAGTTGTCGCGCTGGAGCTCGGTACCGAGTTGGATACGCCGGACAAGCTGCGACAGCGTTACCTAGAGTTTACTCTGACGACTGACGGCCGGGAAGTGAGCGGCGGTACGGCTCTGTTCGTCAAGTCGAAACACTTCAATTACCTCGACCCTCGCATCACTGCTGAAGTCACCGAAGAGGAAGACCAATACGTCATAAGTCTAAGTGCAGATGCGTTGGCAAAGTTCGTGTTACTCGATCTGCGTGATGCGGACGCATCTTGGAGCGATAACATCTTCGATTTGTCAGCGTCGATCACGAAGCGAGTCGTGGTACCGAAGAGCAGCTTATCGACATCGCTATCGCTGTCGCAATTCCAGAAACAGCTCTGCGTCAGCAGCCTGTTCGACACTTACGTCTAAATGCACAAGTGACTTAGAAACGCCATTCCCTTCTTTGAACTGAAATGAATGGCCTCGTTATCGATAATTGCGGATTAGATGGTGGATAGCAAGGTATGTTGACAACAATTTAGCTGGTATAGCTTAGAAGATGCAGCTGCTCGCTCTGATCGGCTGCATCTTTGTCATTATTGAACTATTTCACATTTTTATCGCACCAGACATGACGTAACACCGGGAGTCATCTATCATTAACATAAGACTCAAACGGAGAGCATTCCCAACCTGCATGTGTTTGCGACTGGCAGCAGTTTCAATTTCATCTTTACGTCATCAATTACAAGAAAACGCCAAGGCTGAAGATTGCCCCAAGACGGTGCAAGAATGGCTTAAGAAAGGTTTAGTTCTTATTTCGTTAACCCGCAGAATTACTACCAAACTTCATTCTGAAAGTGGATTTGCTTACCGCATAAACGGATACCAAAATAAATGCTATTCCAGTTATGATCCCCAGTGTCAAGAAAGTTCCTCGAAGTGTCGAGACACCAAATAGTTGAATACCATTTAAAACGATTGGTGTAACGAACTGGCCTAAATATGTGAAAATAAGTAGCATTGAAATGGCCGAAGTAAGTCGACTTTTTGGCGCTGCCTCCATAATGCTCCCCATGAGCATTGGATAAACTAACCCAAACCCAAAACCTATTAAAGAAACACTCAAAATCACTAGGCTTAGCAAATGGGTTACGCTAATCATCACAAAGGCAACACCATATAGCAGTACTACGAGAGGAATAATGGCCTGTTTAAATCGTTTCGCCATAACTTTTACACACAAACCACCAATGAATATGGCCAATAGAGACACAGCAGTCACATAACCCGTTGCAGTTGCATTGCCGAATCCGTTATCAGCCATATAGACGGCTAGATTCGTGGGAATCGTATAATATAGGATGAGAATCCCTAATGTACCTAACGAAACCCAATACACTTTGGCAGGTAAGCGACTAGGCTTTTCTTGATTTGATAAAACAGTTGATCGTTCAGGCTTATCTCGAGGAATAAATAACAGAACGAGAATGGCAAGTATAACTGCATACGAATAAGTTAGGAATACGCCTCTCCAACCCAATGCAGCTATGTTTCCTCCTATTGACAGAAAAACAGCTCCGCCAAGTCCACTGACCGCTTGGATCAAACCGTTCATTTTAAACCGTTCATTCCCTTGAAAGTTTTCGGCAATCAGAGTATTCAACATTGTAGTTACGAGGCCAATACTTATTCCTAGAATCGCGCGGAATACTAAAATGCCAGTTACTGAATGCATGAATGCTGGTCCTACTCCGCCAATGATATATAGGATTAGTCCAAAGATCAGAATCGATTTTTTCGAAAAATAAGTCGAAATGAAACGTACAGATAAAAGAGACGGAACAACGAAAAAAGATGCGAAGGTTACAATGAGCTGAATCAGAACAGGGTTTGCATCAGGAAAATCTACCGCTATCAGATTAACTGCAGGGGCTGCGAGCAGTGGTGCTAAATTTGATGTTAAAGCAAGTGATAACAAGGCTATTTTAAATGCGTTATTCATAAATGTTTTCCTCTCCAAAAAAACTCATGGAAAGGACACATGGATTCGCGTCCCTTTCCATCGGTTTTCGTTATCTAAGCTTTTTGAATGTTCCTCGAATATCTTCAATTATGGCGGAAGGGTTTTCCCAAGCCATAAAATGCCCGCCATTTTCATGTGCATTCATATAAACATTGTTGAACCATTTGGAATCGGGACTGTTAAGGTAAGCTTGGACTCTTGTTTCCGTCGTAACACCAGGAGGATTCTCATAGCCAAGGAACGTCGTCCCGGTAGGTGCTTCAACAATGGGCTGACGATCATGGGAAGGACGCCATGGATACCGATTGGCGTTTGCATACATTCTCATCGTCATTTCGACACTGTTACTGAACCAATAAATCGAGACCATTGTCAATATTTCGTCTTTGGAATATAGGTTCTCAATGTTTCCATGCGCATCTCCCCACTTCAACCAGCGGGTCATAATCCAGGCGAGTAGTCCAACCGGTGAATCGTTAAGCCCATAAGCTAAGGTTGTGGAGTCAAGCATGTGAACGGCCACATGAGAAGCAAACCGACGTTGGAAAGCTAAAATACCATCGCGGATCTCATCAGGTACGCCTGCCGGTACCTTATTTCCTTCAGTTACGTCCCAAGGTCTTTCACTTTGGAACATATTGAGGCGGAGTCCGCGTCCGAGATGAATACCGTAAAGAGAGTCTGCGTATTTATGTCCTAGCTGACCTGTAACCAACGATCCGTAATCCGAGCCAGAGGCAGCATACTTCGTATGACCCAGTGTATCCGTCATTAGCTTATGGAAGAGATCGGCAATCTTCCAGAAATTCATGTCCGGTCTTTTGAGCGGAGTAGAGAATCCAAATCCCGGTAACGAAGGAATATAGACGTCAAAAGCATCTGCGGGATCACCGCCGTAAGATGCAGGATCAGTCAGCGGATCAATTATTTTGCTCATATGCCAGAAAGACCATGGCCATCCATGGCTAATGATGAGCGGAATGGGGTTCGGTCCCTTACCCGGCTTATGCATAAAATGAATTGGCACGTCTTCCACTTCGACACGATAATGTTTGTAAGCATTGATGCGTTCTTCCGCTTTTCGCCAATCAAACTGGTGAATCCAATAATCAACAAGTTCGCGCATATAGTCCGCGTTTATACCGTAATAATTATCCTCGTTCCCAGGATTCCCAGGCAGACGTGCGGCTTTCACACGAGCCATGAGATCTATTAGGTCTTCATCCGATACGTTTATTTTGATTTGATATTGATCAATGGACATTTTATTTCTTCCCTTCTTTGTCTTCTGCATATGTGAATTCCATTCGAGTCCGTTTAAGCTTGACTGTGCTGATGAACCATTTCCCATCCACTTTCACATAGGTCTCGTGATAGTGACCAAAGCCATGCATCATTTGAAACTTAGCCTTAGCACCCTCCGGAAATATAATAAGATCTTCCATCGCCCAAATGGCACGGGCATTCGTCAGAGAGGTCACTTCAATTTCCCTAGAAAAGAGATGATGAATCGGCTGCGCCGAACCTACATTTCCACCGATGGTTTCCTGTATCTCTTCACGGCCTTGTCGCTTACCCGTTAAATTTCCGGCAACATCATAAAACTCCATGTTCCCGTCTGGTGTAAATAGTTGTGCGAGATCGGCCCACCGTTTTTCATCAGCATAGCGAGCGTATCGAGCTTTCAGATTGCTGATTTCCTCGATGATTTCAAGCTTCTCAATTGTGTCCATAGCTTCTCCTCCATGAGTATTCTTATGTGCATTAATCTGTATATTTTAAGGGTATTATTAATTAGTGATGCCCATTTTAAACTATACAGTCTAAAATATTTATAAAAAGTATTCGATTATAGACTATACAGTGTAAAATAAACAAAAAAATTCAGTCTAAAATGGAAAGCGTTGTGGACACGATGCTTTCTAAAAGATGACGTTCTGGCTTTGTACGACCAAGAACCCTTAAACCCATATATGCATTAAGAAAGTAATCCGCTAGGTTCCTTGGATCGTACTTCAAAGTTAATTGGCCAGCCTCTTTTGCTGTAACAAGTATCCGGTAAAACGCTTCACTTGTCCTATCCAAACATGCATCGACTCTTTTCGCAACTTCTGGATCATGCTGAGCCATTTCGAGCGCAGCATTCACCGTAAAACAGCCCTTCCGATCCTGATCACAAACCGACTCATTCAAGAGTGCCTCAAAGAATGGTTGAATAATATCTTTAATATTCCCTTTTCGGTCCTCCAATTGTGCCAATCGCCAATCGTTCGTTTTTCCATAAAACCGAAGAGCAGCTAAATACAATGCTTGTTTGTCACCAAATGTATCATAAAGACTCTTCCTCCCAATTCCGGTGACGGCTAAAATATCGTCAATGGAGGTGGCATAATATCCATTTTTCCAAAATAACTCCATAATCTTTTTCAATACCTGTTCAGGATCAAACTCCTTTGGACGCGCCATATGAAATCCCAATCCTCCTTCCATTTGTTGATAAATGATCGCTGCAGTCGGATTCAAGTACACTTTCGGTTGCAACAAAGTAAACCAGCGTCATTATCTAACCTCAGGCATTGAAACCTACAATGATAACAGAATCTCTATCGAACATTCGATCTATGTTTTTCAAAAAAACCAGGTCGAAACTACTCGTTCCAACCCTTTTCTTGGCTTACCGCGTTCCAACAAGCGAGGATCGCTTGATCCGCGATATAATCTGTCAGATCTATCTGGTTTTGGTGATGGCCCTTAAGGAGATAGACTAGGGAGCCATAATGCATCTGTACCATTATATGAGGCTCAAGTCGAACGAACACGCCCTCATTAAATGCCTGCTGGTACAGCTTCTCGAGCGGACCGCACCATCCACCCTTGTAAGCCTCTAACTTAGACTCCTCGTAAATATAAGGCGAGAACGAGTACTGCTCTATAAACCGAAACCCTTTTGGGTACTTCATACCCAAATTGATTACGTTGCGCCATGCCTTGCGAAAACGCGTCTGAATAGCATCGGTCTCGTATATATCCTTCATTACGTACTGTCCGTTAAATTGTACGATTCCCTTGTACAACTCGTTAATGATGTCTTCCTTGCTACTGAAGTAGTGATAGATGTTCCCGGTGGAAACACCTGATTCCTTCGCGATCAATGACATAGACGTTGCTTGCAACTCCTTGTCTATAATCAAATTCAGCGTCGTCTCGAGAACGGCCTTCTGCACCTTGTTGTAATGCTCGAATATGCTCTCCGCCTCCTTTAGCTATATAGATCGAATGATCATTCTAACTTTAATACATAATGATGCCAAAGTCAAGCCAACTGTCGAGTTGTTCCGTTTGAAAGCAACTTCCATTATTATGGTTCGACATAGCCTTCTGAATGTTGTATAGAAGCTAAACAGCAACAGCCTAATGCTGGAAATCAGGTTTTAGACTGTCGCTGTTGCTTTCATTTCATTTCATTTATCTTAGTTTTTTAAACGTTGCACGGATATCTTCAACGATCGCATCCGGGTTTTCCCATCCTGTGAAATGCCCGCCTCTTTCATGGGCTTTCAGGTAAATTGGGTTATACCAAGCTGCATCTGGGCTGTCAAGGAACGCTTGAACGCGCGTTTCAGTAGTCGTACCTGGAGGGTTTTCACCTCCTAGGAACGTGATACCCATAGGCGCTTCAACGATCGGTGTACGATCATGGGATGGTGTCCAAGGATAGCGATTCGCATTCGTATACATACGAATTGTCATTTCAATGCTATTGCTGAACCAGAAGATGGATGCCATCGTCAGAAGCTCATCTTTCGTGTACTTGGCTTCGATGTTATATCCCGTATCGTCGCCCCACTTCAGCCAGCGTGTCATGATCCAAGCGAGTAATCCGACTGGAGAGTCGTTCAGTCCATAGGATATGGTCGCTGAGTCAAGCATATGAACGGCAACGTGGGAAACATACGTGCGTTGGAAATGAAGAATGCCGTCCCGGATATCATCCGGTACGCCAGCTGGAACCATACCACCGTTGGTTAGATCCCATGGACGCTCGCCTTGGAAGAGATTAAGCAGAATCGCATGACCCAAATGAATGCCATAGAGAGAATCTGCATATTTGTGACCAAGTTGACCTGTGATTAACGCGCCGTAGTCTGAACCACTTGCTGCGTATTTTTTATGACCTAATTCCTCTGTCATCAGTTTGTGGAACAGATCCGCAATCTTCGAGAAGTTCAGATCGGGCTTCGTAAGCGGCGTAGAGAATCCGAAGCCTGGAAGTGAAGGAATGTACACATCAAATGCATCTGCTGGATCGCCACCGTATGCCGCCGGATCTGTCAATGGACCAAGTACCTTGCTCCAGTGCCAGAATGTCCAAGGCCAGCCATGGCTGATAATGAGCGGAATTGGGTTTGGACCCTTACCAGGCTTGTGCATGTAGTGAATCGGAACGCCATCGATTTCCACTTTATAGTGATTAAACACGTTCATTGTATCTTCTGCTTTGCGCCAGTCGAATTCATTCGCCCAGTAGTCAACCAATTCATTCATATAAGTGGCATCGATACCATAGAATCTATCTTCATTCCCTGGATTACTGATCATGCGTGTTTCTTTCAAGCGTCTTTTGAGATCGGCAATTTGTTCATCCGGTACATGAATCGTCATTTTGTTTTGTTCCTGTGACATAATATATTACCTCCAAATTGTTTTTTTATTTATTTAATAAATTCCATTTTTACTCGAGTAATGTTCAGGGACTGGATGAACCATTCCCCCTTGATTTTTACGTAAGTGTCATGATAATGCCCATAGCCGCGAATGGATGAAAACTCCGCTCCCTCTGGGAAGATAATGTTATCTTCCATGGACCATACCGCCTTCGCCGTAGTGTCCGATGTGAAGTCAAACTCACGTGAGAAGATATGATGGATCGGTTGTGCCTCACCTACACTTTTATTAATGGTTTCTCGAATCTCCTCAGGGCCTCTCATCAGAACGAGCGGGTTCCCTTGCTCATCGTTGGCTGTAAAAGTTGCATCAGGGGTGAACAATTCTGCGAGCTTCGACCATTGCTTCTCATCTGCGTAACGAACGTAGCGAGCTTTAAGATTGCTAATTTCCTCGATAGCTATAAGTTTTTGAATATCGTCCATTCGGGTCTCCTCCATATTCGTTTTCATTTTCGTTTTCGTTCTCTTTACTGCACACTATTATGAATAAAATGCTCAGTCCAAGCATGTCGAACTGACGATGAAAGTAAACCGCGATAACGATACTTAAATCCTTTTCAATTAAGCAAGTTTACCAATTTCTCGCATCACCACCTTTCAGAAGGTTTATTCATTTTTGAATTGAACGTTCATTCTAATCTATCTAAAAAAAAGAATTGCGACACCATCTAACTCCTACTCAATCAGATCTAAGGATGCTGTCCGGATGGCGTATTGTAGCCTTCAAACGAAATGAATATCTTAACAAGGCTTATGGATCGAATGTTCATTCTATGCTGTAAACTAACTATAATCGTCTTACTTGATTTAGTCAACAGGTTATTTTATTTATGCGGCGATAATTTTTGAAAGAGCCTGTCAGTACTATTCTGCAACATCATTTGTACTTACTTTTCAATCAGCCTCTTACAGCTTATTCAAAACATACCGCACTCACTTCCTCTAACCGAACCGATGATAAGGTCGTATAGTGTGCTCAGGTCAATATAGCATTACGTCATTCGCTTGAAGATAAAGACCGCCCATAATAAGAGCGGGATACCAATTACACATACTGGGACAACAAACAGGCTCCATATTTTAAGAAACACTGTCATGAAGGTAGGCCCATGAATGAATAGGGCAATGATTAAAATAATTGGTACAACAATCCATACCATACGTTTCCAGTTTTCGATATTTAGCCATTGTGCCATTTCATAACTCGCTATAAATGAATAGGTCGATAGCTTGACTACAATACCGAATATGGAGATGAATATAAATAAAACATCTAGGTTCTGGATGAAGTCCATTATATCAATCGCTCTGATCAAAACGAAAAAGGGTGTGTTTATTTTTATGGTTAATTCAGGTCCTAGTACAACGATTAACATCATAACTGTTAATAAAACCATTATTGAAGAGACTCCAGCTGCACCCGCTGAACGCGATGGCACTTGCTTCGGATTGGTCATAAAAGATGTCAAAACCAATAATATAATCGCTTCTCCCCCAAGCAATGGGGCATGAGGAGCCATACTCTTTAAAATCGTTAGCCCGCCGTGGTCAACATAAACAGGTAGTAATCTATCTAATCTGATGTTTCCCAAATTAAAGATAATGCTTATAAAAATGAGTAAATAAAGCATCGCCCCTGCAATTTCACTAAAACGGCCGATATTCGTAATTCCCCCATATGTTAAATAAGCTGTTAAACACAATAAAATACCCATAATTACCCACACGGGAGTTTGCGAAAGCAAAATACTTTGTATAAAGTCGACTTGCGCACGAACAACTACAGCAGAAATTCCGATATAGACAAAAAAATACGGCAAGACGATGAGTCTTCCCAACCATTTGCCAAGAAGCTTCTGACTGACCTGAACCAATGTTTGATCGGGATGAAGAATAGCCAGCCGCGCAAGAAGAAACGTAACAGCCACTCCAACTGCTCCGGAGGCCAGCAGAGATATCCACGCGTCTTGTTTCACTAAGGATACAGTCGGAGTAGCCACAACTCCAAGCGCCATAATTATATTACTAGTGGCAACTATCCAAAAAAGCTGCGAGCCTTTTAGTTTCATCAGTCGTCCACTCCTCACCATTCAACCAATTTAGAATTTAATCGATTTATTGGTTTGACCAGGATCATCACACTTAACATTGAGACCAACCGAGATTTGAAGTCCAGAAAAGGTTCGGTCCCACTGGTCTTGATGAATTTTCCACTGCTTTGGAAGTTGATGATGGACTTTTTCCCCAAACCCAAATATGTCAATGTGATACTTTGTCTGTGCTTGTACGATAAGCTCCTGGATCTCGTGCTTTAATTTCATTTCTAGTTTCTCCTCAATGATTCGAAGATCCGCAGTTTTAGTCGGATCAAGGTTCGTATTGTTTTCGACAATGCTTCCTTTTCCCGTCAGTTCGATGTGTATCCGAATTTTATCCCCAGTCATTCGAGCTTTGATTCGACTGTGCAAAAATTTAAAAATGACACTTATATTTTGATTTTGCTGCTCGATGTAAGAGGTGTAAACAAAACTGTCTTGTCTGTCCTTAATCCAATTCGCATAGGCAGATTCCTGATTATCTAAAAAGGCTACCAATTTCAAACCATTATTTTTATTTAAAACAGCAGATCCGACGTATACGGGCATGGAAGAAGGCGATAAACTTATCGCTGGAACGATCGGCTGAATACCCTGACTCAATGAGTCCGCCAGCAAACTCCTAAAATAAGTATGTTTTAAATGTAATATTTCCTCTTGCCGTGTCAGTGACGTTTGAGTAAATGGGTCAAATATCGGACTTGATGATAGAATATCCTTAGCTACTCCGTCTTTCACAATAAATACTTTAGAACGCAACTCTGAACGGGGATTACGGACGATCTCGTCGAGCAAGTTTCCGATGCCATGTTCGGCCATCTTCTGTCCGATTAAAATAATTTCACGGTGTCCAAAAAAAATTTCTCTTGGAAGTTCCCTTTGCATATTATTCAACCTATCATAAATATTTACGCCATTTGCAGTCATCGTCCGAAAACCCTTATTATTTTTTTCGCCCCCTCCTATTTGTTGTCCACCAGCACTTGCGGGTATTGCAATTTGGGCAGTAAGCAGTATCCGCCCACCTTCCTCGTAATCCCACCCTTCTCCCAGATTAAAGGCGAGTCGATCTGGTTCTCTCAAATTCCAGCAGCCGGTTGTTAATAACAAAATGAACAACACGCTAAGCTTTCCTACGATTTTCATGCTGATTCACCTATTAGTCTGATTTGGATTTTGTAAGCTTGCGGGGGGATCGTGCCAACCAATCCTTGAGCCATCCATTCACAAGTGGCGCAACTGGTGTGAGATAAGGGGTACCAAACGGACTGAGCCGGGTCAGATGAATCAAAATCGCAATCATCCCCGCCGCCAAGCCAAACAAGCCAAACATTCCACTCAGAAACAATAGCGGAAATCGAAGCATGCGTAATGGGAATCCAAATCGATATCGTGGAACGATAAAGGAAGCGATACCAGCAAATGATACAACGATTACGATTGGTGCCGAAATAATGCCAGCGCTTACAGCAGCCTCTCCGATCACGAGTGCTCCGACAATGCTCACGAGAGGACCGATGGTTCTTGGCAATCGGATACCAGCTTCCCTTAGCCCTTCAAAAATTACCTCCATCATAAACACTTCAATGACTGTTGGAAAAGGTGCATTTTCTCGAAGGGAAGCGATACTGATCATCAATTTTGTTGGAACCATCTCCTGATGGTAATTTGTTAGTGCAATATACAGAGCAGAGGAAATAACACCCAAGCAAATAAATATAAAGCGAAGCAAACGAGTCATAAATACATATAGAGCACGTTCATAATAATCATCAGGCGCATGAAGTCCAGTCCAGAACGTCATTGGGACAAGTAGCGCAAATGGAGTACAGTCTGTCAAGATTGCCACTTTACCCTCCAACAAACCGGCGGAGATAACATCGGGTCTTTCACTGTTCAGCATCTGCGGAAATGGAGTGAAATGTGAATCTTCGATCGATTCCTCAATATACCCGGATTCAAGAATCGCCTTGGTTTCGATTTGGCTTACCCGATATTCGATTTCTTCCAACAACTGAGGTTGAACAACACCTTCAATATAGGCAATGACGACATCCGTTTTCGTTAACGTACCGATCGTAACGGACTTCATTTTGAGTTTTGGTGTTGTAATTCTTCGGCGAATCAAAGACGTGTTTGTTCGCAGGTTTTCCGTGAAGCTTTCTCTTGCTCCACGAAGCGTTGGCTCGGCAGAAGATTCTTCAATCGAGCGGGTCTCAATTTGTCTGATATTGGCCAAACATGCGGCATCTTCACCATCGGCCAGAATGGCGATGCTTCCTTTTAAAATATGTTCTGCCGTTGCCTCGAATTCGGAAAGTTTAGTGATTTGCATAACAGAGAATAGTTTCTGTTCACACATGAACGCAATACTATCAATAGCTCCAAGGCCTTGGGGAACTCCTTCATAGATTAAAGGCTTGAGGACGTTGGATACAAAAGTTTCAGTATCGATCATACCATCAACATAAATCATGAGTAGTTTGTTTTTTTCATTAATCGTAAGCTCACGAAAAACAACATCGGAACAATCTTGAAACATGATTTTAAATATCCGTTCGTTCTCCACAATATTTTGACTAAGTTTCTGTTTTGTCTGCTCAGCGGATAATTTTTGATTGCATTGTTCGCTATTTTTTGAAATACTCGACTCACGCCAATTCATAATCGGTACGACCCCTCCGTTCCTCATGTTAGCGCTGTTGCCAAAGGTCAAGCACCCCATTTTACTTCTACAATCTTTTCCATGAACACTGATATTTAAACATCTAATATTAGTTCGAGAGAGGATTCAGTTTACATCAGCAACCCAACGGATTCGCGCTGTATCGAAGGATGATCGAGCCGGAAAGTATATTGGATTACTTAAGAGCATTCAGGGATTACGGCGAATTCTACTTCACGAATTCCAAAAGTGGGCAATGAGGTCAGGTGGCTGTCGCTCATTCACGTATGCTTAAGAAAGCTACTTTATCTTACCTCCTTCTGGAGGAATGGATGCTGCTCTTATTCTTGCCCGAAACGCGTTATGTTAGCAGGTTTGCGCGCAGCAAATATGGAAACTAAAACAAATGCTGCTCCCGTTATAACCCCAAGCGTTAGGAAAGTTCCTCGCAGCGTTGACACACCAGCTAGATGAATAACGATTAAGACGATGGGAGGAACGAACTGACCTAAATAAGTAAAAATGGACAATAGTGAAATGGCAGAAGTAAGCTTCTTTGGAGCTGCATTCGAGATGCTCTCCAAGAAAACCGGATAAGCAAACCCAAATCCAATACCAAATAAGCAGACGCTTAACATCACCAATCCCAGCGTGTGAGTTGAGCTGAGTATTAAGAAAGCCAAAGCATATAGCAGTACTGCGAGTGGAATGGCGGCACGTTTCAGTATTTTCACCATCCATTTTGCGCTAGTACCTCCAATAAACAGACCCAATAAAGAGATAGCCGTCACATAACCTGTAGCAGTCGCATTTCCAAATCCGTTATCTGCCATGTAGGCAGCAATATTCGTGGGGACCATAGAATAAAGAGTGAGAATCCCGAACGCACCTAACGAGACCCAATATACTTTGGCGGGTAATCGACTTGGCTTTTCTTGCTTTTTGTTCACTGCTATATGTCGTTCCGGTTTATCCTTGGGAACAAATAAAAGAACAAGTATGAAAAGTATAATGGAATAGGAATAAGCCAAGAAAACTACTCTCCATCCCATGGCTGATAGGGATCCAGAGATCAACAGAAAAGCAGCTCCGCCTAGACCGCCGATTGCCGTGACTAAGCCGTTCATTTTGATACGTGCATTCCCTTGGAAATTTTCAGCAATCAACGTATTCGTCGTCGTAAACACAAACCCCACACCCAAACCTAAAATAGCGCGGAATACCAAAATGCCCATCACAGAATGCATAAATGCAGGCCCTACTCCGCCGATAACATATAGGATCAGCCCGAAGAGTAGAATGGATTTTTTCGATAATTTAGAACTGACGAAGTTCATTGACAGCAAGGATGGAATGACAAAAAACGACGTGAGAGTGATGATGAGTTGAATCAGGAACTGGCTCGTATCAGGAAAATCATTTGCAACTAGATTTAGTGCAGGCGCTACGAGTAGTGCTGCTAAATTCCCTGTTAAACCCAGCAATAATAAGACTGTCTTATAACTAGCTTTCATGATGAGTCTTCCTTTCCCATTTGAATTAGATAACTTTTCTTGGAGGTCAAAAGAGGAACGTTCAATCCATTCAATAGACCGAACGTTCAATCTATTCATATAAAAAAAATATCACTCTTTCTCCAAATTATTCTGTGACACCTTTATTACATGTTTTTTGTCTCCGGATGACAGCATATCGAACGTTCATTCTACTATTACTTTTTTAATATATGTTTATTCTTTGATTTAGTCAAATGGTAATTTTATAGTTTGTTACCCCGTCTGAATAGAAGGTAGCGCTGCACTTCCATAAATGGTGCAAAAAGGACAACAAACGCATACATCACTTATTGTTGAGGCGATCATTGATTGTCGTTCTTGCAGTGATTTTTGATTATTTATACCGTCTAGCTTTTCCTTAATCAAAGAATTCAAGATATGATCATCTATTAACAATAGATAACCAGGCTCTTGGTTTGGTCAGCGAGCAGAAAATCGTGGATAACATTTTACAAACAGTTATGATATTTTTTCTTGACATCCCCTAATTATGAATTATGTTCTACATTTATGGATATCCCGACAGTACAATTAACGATGGAATGGCTTCCCTCCATGTTCGTTGGTATACTTCCACTTTTGTAACCTATGTAGGATCAAAACATAATAAGAGTCCTCTAATATCATAATCATATTCATAAGATCCACTAATGTTTATGCTATAATATTTTTGTTGCGGCTTTGTATTGAGCTTTGTATCTAAACCCTGTATTCGACGATAGTCACGCCCAAAATGCACAAGAATTCACTTACCGCGACTTTGCGTGTTTTTTTAAAAATGTAATTGCAATGAAGGGAATAATGAGATTATGTTTTCGGCCACATATTTATCCAGAAATGCTCTTCTGTTGTGGAAACTCTTTTTCGCACTAAAGCTGATTGCGAACCTCGCGGTAACAGGGATCGTTTATTATCACACATCGACTGCGTTCTTCTGGAGGCTTAGCTTTATCGGTCTTTCGATAGCCGTTTTTTTGTTTGTTCGGTTTCTTTTACCTAAAGCCAATTCACACAAGAACGTATTGATACGAGTCCTGATTCTTGATTTTCTGGTTTCGGCAGCTTACGGCTACGTCTTTATCGGAGGACAAGTTCCTAATCAGCTACTAGTTGGCATAACAGCGTTAGCCATTCTTATGTTACAGAAGAGCTTCCGATCCCTCGTCTTCACTTGCGTGACGCTTCTCTTAGTCTACCTTGCGATCATGATCGCCATTGATTTGCACTTATACAATCGACTGGACGCGATCAGTTACTTTATAACATGCTCCTTTATTCTTTTTGCTAGCATCGTGTCCGTATTGCTTCAATTCTACCAACGCGCTCGTCAGGATGTTATTCACTTGTACACCCACTTGAAGGAAACCCACGAAAGGCTCCAGGAATATGCTCTTCAGGCGGAAGAATTAGGAGCGGCCAGGGAGAGGGTCACTATCGCGCGGGAGCTGCATGATTCGGTGGGACATCAATTAACAGGACTGATCGTACAGATGCAAGCGGCCCGCAAGCTTAGACTAGTAGGTCCAGAACAGAGCGAAAAGATCTATGCGGAATGCGAGGAATTGTTGCGAGCTTCCTTGCAAGAGATTCGGTTAGCGGTACGAACGATACGGGACGAACCTGTTCAATCGATATTTCTGCCTGAGAGTCTGAAGAAACTGGCGGAAGAATTCACGAAGTACGCGGAGGTCGAGACAAGGTTTTACCTGAAAGGTGATCCGGTTCCGCTACCGGGCGATCTTCAGCTTACCGCATACCGCATCGTCCAAGAGTCGCTAACGAACGCGAAGAAGCATGGGCGGGCCAATAAAGCCTCCATTGAATTGCTCTACGATGCGAGGCAGCTTTCGATGTTGATAAGCAATGACGGGGTGCTGCCGGGTAAGCTGAAGCCAGGTTTTGGCTTATTGAGTATGCAAGAAAGAGTAAAAGAATGGTGCGGTGCGGTTTCTTTCGGGGAGAGAGGAAACAATGACTTTGCTGTGAAAGTGAGTCTTCCGTATCCGGTACTAGCCGTGGGGGCAGAACAATGAGGATTCTCGTGGTGGACGATCAGAGGCTCATGCGCGAGGGGTTGGCGACGATTTTGAATTTGGAACCGGATATGGAGGTAATCGGCACTGCGGCAGACGGGAGAGAAGCTTATACCAAAGTGATAGAATGTCGTCCCGATGCGGTGTTGATGGATATTCGGATGCCGGGAATGGATGGTGTGGAAGCCTCTGCGCTCATCCTCAAGCATTTTCCAGAGACCAAAATACTCATCCTAACCACGTTCGACGACGAGGAGCTTATCCTGCGGGCGTTGGAGCATGGGGTGCACGGCTATCTGCTCAAGGATATGCCCTCCGAGGCGATCGTCAGTGCGATTCACACCGTTTGCAACGGAGGAACGGTTCTTCAGCACGAGATTACGTCGATGCTGCTGAAGGGGTTGAACAAGAGTCCTGAGGGAAGCATGAGGCAATTCCCCTCTTTTTTGAAGGACGAGAACGAAGAACTTGCCAGCTTGACAGAACAAGAGAAGAAAGTGCTGGCCTTACTTGCGGATGGCTTGAACAATAAAGAAATCGCGAGTTCTCTTTTTATTAAGGAAGGCACCGCCAAGAACCATCTGTCCAGCGTGATGGCAAAATTGGGGTTGCGTGATCGAACGCAGGCGGCAATATTTGCGGTTCGCCGTCTTCCTTAAAGCAAAGGCATTACTTTTGGCATAGAGCCTACCTTGAATATTCATGACGGTTCGCACATTTACGTAGCTGCTGTCCTTGTTACAATCATATTTAGTCGGAATACTCCGATTGATAATGGACAAGGGAAGGAATATGCGCTATGAAAGAGGACTTTATATTTCATGTACTGAACGACCAATACTCCAAGCTTCTGGAGTTTGCGGAAAGATGCCCGGTAGATGCGCGGAATAAGGTGCCGGACGGCTTCAACAATACGATAATCTGGCATTTAGGACACGTTCTCGTCTCCACAGAGCTTCATATCTTGTATTTATCCGGCAATGCACAAGAGATGACACTCCCGGCTGAGTACATGGTTTATTTCGGTTACGGCACGAAACCTTCAGATTGGCAAGACGAACCTCCACAATGGGAAGTATTGATTGACCAACTGATTGCACAGCCTTTGCAACTGCGGAAATGGCTACATGAAAAGATCGAACAACCTGTGAAGGAAAACTTCTTTAAAGCCGAAACGATAGGAGATCTGGTCGTCTCCACGGCGCTTCATGCCTCTTACCATGTTGGCAATGTCGCCGCCATGTTGAAAGCATTGAAGTAGAGTAATCCCATGAGAATAAAAGTAGACCAATGGCGATTCTCTATTCAAAACAAACTGTTATTCGTAACTCTAGCCATTCTCGTTGTGACAATGTTAACGATGGCTGCTATGAGCCTATGGGTAACGGCACGTGAGAGCGATTTGCAGATGAGGGCGAACCTGCGTAACACGGTCAAAATGGCTTCCGAGGTTATGGTAGCATTCGAAGATTCAGCGCTGAAAGGATCGCTCGACAGGGAGACCGCGCAGGAGCAAATGAAAGAGATGCTCCTAGGTCCCAAGCAAGCGGACGGATCGAGGACGATCAACACGAATATCGATCTCGGAAAACACGGTTACTTCTTTATACTTAACGATAAAGGTGATTTGCTGGCGCACCCTTCGCTGGAGGGACGAAACCTCTATAATCAGCAGACGAGCGATGGTTTTTATCATATTCGGGATATGCTTAGTAAGAGCGGACAACAGGACGGCGGCTTTACCGTCTACAAATGGCCTCTTCCTGATAACTCTGCAGAGGCCATGAAAATTGCCTACTCACTGAAAGATTCGAATTGGGGATGGACCCTCGTCGCGGGATCGTATATTCAAGACTACCAGGCGGGGCAAAAACGTATCGTGCAAGGCACGTTGTATACTCTAGTCGGCTGCTTAGTGGCCGGTGCCGTCGTTATTATTCTGTTTGCCATGCGGATCTCCAAGCCGATCGTATTGTTGAACCGACAGGTCAAGAAGATCGCGGAAGGCGATTTGTCGCCAAACGATAGCGAAATCATTCAGAGCCGGGACGAGATCGGCGACTTGTTCCTCTCGTTCACCATGATGCGTGACAGTCTACGAAGTATGACCCGGGGGCTGCTTGATCATGCCGCCGCCTTGTCATCGGCCTCGCGAGACCTGTCGGCGACTTTCTTGGAGACGACGGAAGCGACGGACAGCATCTCCGCCTCCGCGCAGGAGGTTGCTACTAGCAACGATACGCAAAAGAGAAGCCTGCGGGAAAGCACGCTCGCCATGGTGGAATTGGCGGAGGATGCGCAGCGCATAGCCGCTTCCTCTTCGCTGGCTCATGAGGCTTCTCTAACTACATTAGACCATGCGGAACAAGGCAATGAGCTCATTATTCGATCTTCTGAGCAGATGGGGGCGATAACTTCCACCGTGGAGGACCTGTCTTCCATAGTCAGCCGACTCTCCGAGAGATCACGTAATATTGGAGAGATTGCTGAAGCGATGGGCGAGTTGTCCGCGCAGACAAACTTGCTATCACTGAATGCGACTATCGAAGCGGCAAGAGCCGGGGATCAGGGCAAAGGTTTCGCCGTCGTCGCCGGTGAGGTGAAAAAGCTGGCTGAGCGCTCGCAACGATCCGCCATGCAGGTGGCGGAGCTGATCGGCGATACACGCGGAGATATCGACACCGCCGTTGCGGCCATGGGCAAGGGGGAACGCGAGGTAACGGTCGGAGCCCAACTCATTCAACATTCCGGCGAAGCGTTCAATCGCATCCTATTAGCCACGCGCGGCGCCGTTCACCACGTGCGTCAGACCTCTTCGGCTTCTGAACAAATCTCCGCGAGCTCGCAGGAGTTTACCGCGTCATTGCTGGAGATCGACCATATGGCGGAGCGTTCCAATGATCTGGCACAGGGAATTTCGACTGCCGCTGCGCAAAATTTCGCCGCCATGGAGGAAATTTCGGCCTCGGCCGACTCAATGAACCGAATCTCAGAGGACATGCTTCGACTGGTTCAACGGTTTAGGTTGTAAAGAGAGATTCGTTGGTCTAATGATCATGATACTGGGAAGCGGAGGTTTTGCTCATGAGCACGAGACTATACTTGACGCGCCATGGAGAGACGGAATGGAATGTGGTCCATCGCATGCAGGGGGAACTGGACTCCCCTTTAACCGAGCTAGGCGTACGCCAAGCTGAAAGCCTAAAAGTCGTCTTGGATAAAGTGGATATAGATATGATTTACTCAAGTCCAAGTCCGCGGGCGATGCGAACCGCCGAGATCTTGCGAGGAGCAAGAGAAATTCCACTGACAGCATCCGAATCGCTTATGGAGATGAGATTCGGGATATGGGAGGGACAAGTCCATTCGGAGGTTCAAGCTCATTACCCCAAGCAATGGGATCGGTTCTGGAATAACCCAGAAGAGTTCGCGATCGCAAATAGTGAAACGTATACTCAAGTGCAAACGAGAGCGTTAAACCTGCTCAATGATATCATTCGGAAACACTCCTCGAAGTCGTTGCTGATTGTTACTCATACCATCGTCATTAAGCTACTCATGGCGCATTTTCAGGGAACTGACATGAAGCATCTATGGAAATCGACTGAAATCGAACCTGCTAGCTTATCTAGGGTCGACATCTCTGGTCAAACTGCCAAGATCGTCATGCATGGGGACATCAGCCACTATCCATTCTCGTAATGTGGGGTTGCGGCGCAACAAGTTGCTCACCATCCTCTGACGGTGCTGCAACATGGGTTTAGATCGACTACAGCATTTAGAACTAGCCTATAAGTCGATAATGGATAACCAAATTAATTAGGATTTTCGAGTACAGTACGACCAATTCAGATTGTCGTCTCTTCGGATATCACGGTCAATGATTATTGAATAATAAAAAACATACACACCTCGCAACCGCGAAGCGTGTATGTTTTTGTCCATTCGAACGTTCAATCCGTTTCAGCCGCTTCAAAGAATACATCCTCTGATGATCGTCCCCATGATTAATCCTATTTAAGCAATGAGGACTTTATATGGACGAAATTCGGATTCCTCTAGTCACCGCCGTGCCAGCGAATACCGTCCTCGAAACCTCCGAATTAATTATTAAATAGCGCCAAGTGAATTATTAAAAATTTCCACATCGGTGCAAGCCGTTAAGCGGATGCCCTCATTCACCTCCGTTATACGTTCGAAGCCGGGCACCGTCAAGACCACATTGTTTCTGAAGCTCAACGTGTGGGCGCACTTGGCGTCCAAGAGCCGTGCTTGTGACATAAGAAAGAGATTTTCTTCAATCCGAATATTGCGATGGACTGGCGATTCTGGATCGATCTCCTCGTTTTCCGGCACAATGGAAATAACCGCCAGCTCGCTGCTCCCGCATTCGATGAATCCGTTCTCCCGAATCAGTAGATCCTCCACCCGGCCGGACTCGTACCACGACGCCGCATCGTCGGCGACAAGTACGGCGCTCATCCGCATCCGCTCGAATACGTTGCGCGCAATAACCGTCCGCTTGCGCGTCGTCGCCAGCACGCCTCGTGTAGGAATGCGGGCGAAATAGTTGTCCATGATTTCCACTTCCGGTGTCCATGTTGCATTCTCCACGACATCTCCCTCCTCAATGCCCTCCGGTGGGCTCGCTTCCAAGGTAAGCAGCATCACGCGAGGCTCGATCAGCTTTGCATCCATTACCCGGGTGCTGCCCGAAGATACAAGCGAACGCTCCTTGATCCATTCGATGTCGTCGCCTGCATGGAAGGCTTCGAAGCCGTACGTTTGCGGATGCATGAACCGAACGAGAACCTGATTGGCGGACGGAAAGCCAACAATGCGCAGATGTGTGCCGTGCACGTTGATGGCATCGTCATGAGCACCGACAAAACGGCTGTTCTTAATGAAGATCCGGCCCTTGCAGCCGGACAGGTGCACGAAATCCGCAAACGCCGCAACTGTCCGGCCCGTCTCCGGACGCGGGGACATGTCGAGTCGGTTGAAGCTCAGATTGTCGCTGAACTGGCCTACAATGCCAAGTCCATGCATGAAATGGACGTCAATTCGCTCCAGATGAATGTCGCGGCTTCTGTGAATGAACGCTCCCGCTTGGTCGCGGATACCGTCCCGCGCCTGCAGAATCCAGCCTTCGGCAATATCGGGCAACAGCTCGTAGTGAAGCCTGATCCTCCCCGGATTCAGCTCTTCGGCGCGGAGAGCTTGCTTGATCACGTTAGCGATTCGCCATGTCGAATTGCTCGCTTTATCAAAGACTTGCATGGGACCGTCCCGAAAACGCCAGCCGTCCCCAATCCAGCACAGCAAACCTTCCCTAATCTCGTATCGGGAGTCTGAGTGTACACAAATGTCCAAATAGGCGCCGGTATCCGCATTCTCCACCGTCTTCTCAACTTTCATCTCTACGACCGTCGGCCAGGCGTAATCTAACTTCAGATTGCAAATCTCGATGCGCTCACAATCGTCGATCACGAGCATAGTCATTTTCCCGTGGAATAGGAAGAGAGCGCCGCCGCCGTCGAGCACAAAGTTGTTCAGGCCTTTCAAGCAGATCCCAATCGTTTTCACCGGATTCGGATTTTCCGTTTCGCTGGCCGTATTAGACATATAGTAGACGGCTCTTTCGGCGGATTCGGCATAAAAATCATACCGTCCCGGTTCTACGACGAGCGTCACAGCCGTCCCGCTTATCCGCGAGGCCGCTTCAATCGCGCGTTTCATCGCAGGCACGGCATCTTCTCCCGAGTCCGGCTTGCCGCCAAACTGTGCAAATTCAAGTTTCACCGTACTGCTGTCATTTACGCTTGCTGCTGCCATACAACCTCCCTCTCCTCACACCAACAACAGAATTGCCTATCTATTTACATTAACTCCAAAATTACAGGAACATGTGGCTCCAGCTTGATCCGAATCGATCCGTCCTCGGCGGTATAATCATCATAGAATTCGCGGCCGTCTTTCGTTAGACGATAGGCTTGATACTTCTTCCCTTGCCAAGTCCGCGGAAGCGTCCATGCTCGTTCGCTCCCGTGCCTGCTGTATGCATATATCCGATTATCCATCGGGATGAAACGGTCGTCGTTGTCCGCAATCACAAGATCTCCACAGGTAACCGCGAGACGATTGGCCCCTTTGTCCGCCTTCATCGTTACACCGTCGCCGAACCGCATCATAACGTTGTGTTCATCCTCGCGCATTTCGACCAGTTCCCTAGCCAAATAAAAGCGGTAAAGCATCGAGCCCAAATAGAGGATATCCACGATTTGATTCCAATTCGAATCAAAGGAGGCCGATTGAACCATCTCGCCTTCGAGTCGGGTAGGCTCGCCACGGTACAAAATATCTGCATCGATCGAAGCGCCTTTGCCCCATGCGATCGCATTCATGTCCACGCTGCCTCCGCCGACGATTTTCCCGTGATACATCTGGGTCGGAGAGAAATGCCAATATGCGCTGAATACGCCCGCATCCTCGATTGGCATGCCGTTCTGGCCTTCCGTGGACACGTCAATCCCTCTTTCATTGAAATACGTGATAATCGGTTTCATTCCGCAGACAAGCTCTTCCATGGGGCCGATGTAGCCGTCGCCGTCCCAGCTTGCATTGGTGTTGCGGAATGCATCGAGATGCACCGTCCGTGCAACGGGCACGAGCTTAAGAAATTCGTCCAGTCGAGCAAACGCATGACCGCTCTCCACATCCTTTGTATGCGAAATGTGGTACACCCGCTGATCCAAATCCAGCCAAACGCGCGCCGCGCCGTCCGGATCGCGGCTCAAAATATCCGGATGCCAGTCCGGGGAGTCTTCATAAGCATCGTCAACGTTTATGTGATAACTGACCGTACACGCGTATTCCTCCTTAGCCGTTCGAACTAGCTCCACCAACTCTTCGCGCGCTCTGTCCGGATTTACGGCAAGCTTCGGATTAATCCGGTTCAGCGACGGATAACCTGTATCGTGACCGTCAAATTGCCAGCCGACCAAGTAAACGATTTGAGGAATCCCCCCGGTAATATGGTGGACTTGACGTATAATGTCCAGCGTTTCCTTGAAAGTTGTAAGAACGCCCCGTTTTCTCTCCGCACAAAACACTTTGTACCAGATCGCTTCCTTGTAGATCGGGTTTGCATCCGGAAACTGTCGGTTCATCCACAGCTGATAGTCGCATTCATCCGCCTTGCCATCGCCGTTGACGTCTGTCAAAAAAACAATTCTCATCTCTAGAGGCTCCATAGCTTGGCCGCGCACGCGATATTGGTACGTATTCAGAGTAATGTCGTACGCTTCCGACCGCTCCGCGTATTGGCTGCCGCCCGAAACTTTGCTGAGCAGCGGGATGACCGGATAGTTGGTGTGCACGAAGCAACAAAGCTCGCCATTAAACAAACAGGTATGCATCGTCGGTACATCATGGCGGTCGGGAACGGCATCGCCGATTTTATCCTTGATCTGCTTTCTATCGTATAACCCTCTGCCCCCGCCGGGTATCAATTTCCAGCTTTTCGGATGAATTTCGGTCCGGGCATATGAGAAGCCATCGTTGGTGCACCTAAGCAAGGGCTGATCGACCCAATCGATCCGCTCCAGCCACTGCGTGGCATCTTCTTTCACTTGCAGATGCACGGATACTTCGCTTTCCTCTAGACGGTAGATGACCGATAGTTTCACATCATTGCTTTTTAATTTCATATCGTAAGAGACCGTTGACCGCTCTGAAAGCTGTCTGACCTCAATCTCCCATTCATCCCAAGACTTCACGCTTCCGTTCAAGGACCATTTTCCTTCCGGACCACTTCCGTTCATCCCGATGCCGGTATCCTTGTGCACATACCGCCTGATCCCCGGCCAATCGTACAACTCCACTAATAAATGATCATTCTCCAATAGAAACATACCATGGCCTCCCGCCTAACGACAAAGGAGAGGAACGAATCAAACCCGCCGCCCCTCCCCTTGGTCATATCGATGTCATTGCTTGCTTTATTTTGCTATATTGTCGGCATACTGCTTCGTATATTCTGCCTCCAGCTTGGCAATCCCGAGCTCTTCCGACTTGTCCAGCAAAAAGCTGAAGACAGATTCGAACTCTTCTTCGGTTTCAGCGAATACGAGCTTTGTCAAATAGTCGGTTCTCAGGTTATTTATTTTCGCCTCTATGATGCCAAGCTCGCTTGCGCTGTCGAGAACAAAATCGAATTCAGGGAAAAATTTCATCTTCGGAGCCATCAATTGATCATAAGCCTGCTTTTCCTGATTTTGGGGGTCCCAGAACACGGAGTTAGACACTGCCCAATTCGCCACTAGTAAAATCGGCTCGCCTAGCCCCGCCTGCTTCCAGGTACCTCCCCAATCCTCATTCAACGAATCACTAAAACCGGTTGTAAATGTCGGTTTTCCTTGCTTAAAATAGTTATTTGCCACCGAATTGTCATAGTAGAAGTGTGGACCGTTCTCCAAGTCTACAAACCCCTCTTTCCCCGTCCCCTCAACACCGAAGAAAAAGTCAGCCTGTCCTTCTTTTGAAGCCGCATATTCCAATAATTTCATCGTACGCTCAGGATTTTTGTTGCTTTTCGGAATAACAAGTGCCATCCATCCTTTAGGAATGGTCGGATACATATAGCTAGAAAACGGCGAAAGCATTTCAAAGCTGGTATCCGGATTGTCCTTTGGAGGTGTATTATTCTTCGCTGCCGAGTTCAACGCGGAAACGATAACATCGCCTGCTGCCACCTTTTGCGCGGTAACTTCTCCGGTATTAACGAACGATTCCTTCGTCAGCAATCCTTTGCCGGCCATCGTAAAGGCGAACTTCACCATTTCTTTCCACTGCGGATCTTTGATTTTGTGTTGAACGTTATCGCCGTTTAAATAATAGTCCGCGATTCCGAATTGAGGCAGGAACCAGCCCAGATCGTTCGAATGCTGCCCTTTGTCGCCCAGGTAAGGAATTTTGTCGGGATGATTTTTAGCCATTTGCTCAAGCGCGGCCAAAAATTTGTCCGGGCTTGAAGTGTCAGGACGGCCAATCTCATCGTAATAATCTTTGCGGACGACGAATTGCGGCAGCCAGACAGGAGCCAGACCGGCGTTTAGCTTCGCTTCATCCAAATACTTTGTCGTTTGATAGCCAGAAATGAGCTTATAGGTTTTGCCGTCTTCTTCCTTGAAATTCGCAAGCAGCTCCTCGCCGTATTGCTCGTTCAGGATGCTGCGCAGGTTCGGTGCATATTGCTCGATCAACTCATCCAAAGAATACAAATAATTGCCTTCGACTAATTGCTGCAGCATCTTGTTTCCTCTGTCGACGACCATAATGTCCGGCAAACTGTTGCTTGCGATCATGAGCGAAATATCTTTGCCGTCGCCGTCGTCTTGTACCGGCTTTTTGACATTAAAGCTGATTCCGGTCTTTTCCGTAATCCTCTTCGCTCCCGCACCAGTCCAATCGCTGTACCAAGCCCGATCGGAATACAAATCAAGTGTCAACGGTGAATCGCCGGCTTGCCCATTGTCCGCAGGCGGTTCAGCCGATGTTTCTGGCGTCGCGACCCCGTTGTTATTGTTTGCGCATCCCGCGAGCACTGAGATTAGCAGACTGGCAATCAGCAACGCAGACAAGCTTTTAAACGATTTTTTCATTGAAAACATCCTCCCCTTATTTTTTCTATATATCATAGGCTTGCAGAAGACAAGCCTTCGATACCGCTACTAAGCTTTGATAGCTCCAACCATCATGCCCTGCACAAAATACTTTTGTATGAAAGGATAGACGAGCGTGATCGGCAATATAGTAACGATTAATGTTGCGTATTTGATAGCCAGCAATGTCGATAACGGATCCAACCGCATATTGGGTGGCAAGTTCTGCATATTGTCGATAATAGCCGTGTCGGACAACATGCGCACGATAATCGTCGGCAGCGTCCATAGCTCCTGATTGGAAACAAAGTAGGCGGAACTAAACCAATCGTTCCAATGATTAACCGCGACAAACAAGGAAACGGTAGCCAGCACCGGCTTGGAGAGCGGGAGAATGATTCGCATGAAAATGTAAAAATCGCCGCCGCCGTCCACTTTGGCCGATTCCTCCAGCTCATTCGGCATCTGCCGGAAAAAGGCCATAAATAGTAGCGCATTGAATATATTGAACATTGCCGGAATGATGTAAACCCAAAAGGAATTAAGAAGATGCAGCTTTTGCAGCAGAAGATAGGTTGGAATTAAGCCGCCGCTTACGTACATCGTAACCAGACCGACCAAAGAATACACCTTTCTGAACAGCAGCCGTTCCTTTGATAGCGCATAGGCGCCTATTGCCGTAAATAGTACACCGGTTAGTGTGCCGAGCAGAGTACGGGCTACCGTGACGAGAAAAGAATGGAGCAACTGCTCGTCTTGAAAAATAACGCTGTAGTTGGACCATGTAAATTGTCTCGGGAACAGGTATAGCTGACCGCTGGCCGCATCGACCGGGTCATTTAAGGAATAGATGAGCAAGTAATAAAGCGGATAAAAGGTCGCAAGAAACGCAATAATGCCAATGATTATGACGGTAACGTTCACAACCTTATCTTCCAGCGTTAGCTTAATGGATGTACGCATTGCAGTCACTCCCATGCAGTCAAATTAAAACAATCGGTTGCCGGATACTTTGCCGGAGAACCAGTTGGCGAACAATACAAGCACCAAAGACATGACGGCTTGGAACGAACTGATGGCCGTAGCATATGAGTACCTTGTTAGTTCGAGCCCCATTTGTAGGGAATAATATTCGATCACGTACGACGTTTCTTTGTTAAACGAATTGCCGAGCAAGATAGAATGATCGAGATTTCCGCTGAACAAGGTGCCGATCTTCAGAATGAACAAAATGGCGAATAACGGAACGAGATTGGGTAGCGTTATATGGATCATCTTTTTGATTCGGCCAGCCCCGTCCATCGTAGCCGCCTCATAGAGATCCGGATTAATGCCGGCGATGGCTGCCAAGAATATAATAGCGCTCCAACCCGTCTCCTTCCAAATACTAACGAGCGTCGAGAGCGGCCGGAACAGCCCAGGCTCCGTCCAGAACTCGATCGGATGCCGGATCATATCCAGCAACAGCAGCGATTGATTAACCATTCCGTTGTTGTCGAGCAAAATGATCCACATGGACGCAACCATTGCAAAGGAAATAAAATGAGGCAAGTAGCTTGTCGTTTGCACGATCTTTTTAAATCGCATAAATGGAATTTCATGAATTAACAACGCAAACAACAACGGCACCGGAAAAACGACCAGTAAATAAAGCAGGCTCAAAATGACCGTGTTTCGCATCGCCATATAAAAATTCGGGTCCGAAAACATCTCCGCGAAATTTTCAAATCCGACAAATTCGCTTCCTGTAAATCCGGACGTGATCTTGAAGTCCTGAAAAGCGATTATATTGCCCGCGAGCGGAATATAAGCGAATATAATGAGAAACAGTATGCATGGTAAAATCATCATTTGCAGTGTAATTTGAGATTTAAATAAGTTCCAGGTTCGATTATTCCTTCGATTCCTTACTGCTTCCAGCTCCTTCATTGCGCGTTCCCCTCCTGTAAAAAGAATACTATGAGTTCTCCGAGCTGCCTATGAGACAAGTCTAAGCTTTACTGATACAAAACCAATGTATCGGATTTTCTTCATTTATAAAAAAAAACGCCCTCCATTAAATGGAGGACGTTCTGCTTACGCTTGTATCCGAGCGTTAAATATCTAGATCTGTCGTATTCAGCGGCAATAAGGGATGTAGTAGAATAATTGTCGTTCCTCTGTTTTTCTCACTTTCAATCTCCAATCCGTAGGACTCTCCGAAGTAATGCCTTAAACGCTCATGCACATTAATCAGCCCCAGTCCTCCTTCAAAGTCGGTTCTCGTTTCCCTTTCGGGATCAAGCAAGGTTAACCTGATATCATCCGGAATTCCAGGTCCGTTGTCGGTAATCCGGAAGCAAATGCTGCCCTTCTCGAGGCTGCCTTGAATAAGAATCATTCCCGCGTCGCCCTTATCCGCAATACCGTGCCGAATCGCGTTTTCCACCAGCGGCTGAAGGACAAGACGCATAAACGGCAGATGCTGAATTTCTTCTTCTATCCTGTACATGATGCGAACCAGACTCGACTGCCTAACCTTCTCGATTTGAATATACGAACCCAGCAGCTCCAGCTCTCTTCGCACGGTCGTCACTTCCTTTCCGCCGTTCAAGCTAAGGCGGAACAAAGATCCCAGGGAACTGACGATTTCGCTAATTTCGTCGATATGGTGGGCTTCAGCCTTCCAACGTATCGTATCTAGCGTATTATACAGAAAGTGAGGATTGATCTGGTAAGCAAGCACTTGGAATTCAAGCTGTTTTTTTCTTTTTTCTGATTCCTTTGTTTCCTTGAGCAGCTTATTAATTTCCCGGATCATATTGTTCATGCTGCGATAAAGCCATCCCACCTCATCGCTTCTTTCGACCAGCTTTGAATTGTTTATCGCGTCTTCCTTGAAATTATTTCTGGCCAATATTTTCATCTGCCGAACGAGCAAGGATATCGGATTCGTATATTTGATCGTAATATACCCCGCTAGAAACAAAGATAACAAAAAATAAAAAACGAGAAACGCCACAGTCAGCTTATTAAGTACGGCAACTGGATTGTTTAAATCTTTGAGCGGAACGATGCTAACCAGCCTAAGCTCATCTCTCAGTATGGCAGACACGTTTACAAGCGATTCTATTCCTTCGTAATCCAATGTTTTTGAAACAAGTGGACGATCGAGCACTTGCCACAAACCTTTATCGATGCTTCCGTACTGATTATCCGTGCTATAGATGATTTGATTATTTTTATTGATTAACATCAGCCTCTGATTATCGAATTGCTTCACCGGATCAATAAATTCCGCCAGAATTGACGGCCTGATCTCCATAATGACGATGCCAAGCGGCTCGAAGGTTGTTAAGCTGTGGAGTCTCTTGACGCTGCCGAGCGTAGCCTGAACGAACAAGCTGGGATGATCCGTGGTTTCAAATAATTTCCAGAACGAACGGCCATTCGTCGAAATATCGGCAAACCATGGAACCTCCTTCATATCGATAGACCGATACGTTGATTTCATATAGGTCGGATGCTCCGAAGGATCAAGTGGAAACAATCGAATCTTAAACAATCGATTGGAATAATTGAGGGTCTCGGTAAATGAAATCAACTTGTTGGCGAAGCCGATCTCGTCTTGCGAATCATTAAGCATAGGATTAAACAGCGCCTGCATATCATCCGACGCCATAATTTTATCCTGCTCGTTCATGACATAATAAAAAAACTGATCCAAGTTTTTGCCCGTTTGCACGACGGAATCAAGATTGCTGGCATAAATCGTCTTCTCTGAATTGGATAAGGCGATATATCCAACGAGCACGAACGGGACGACGATCAGAATAAAAAAAACGAACATAAACCGATACCTCATTGACATCGGATAGCTGATAAGACGCTTAATCATCACCGTCTATCCCCTTCATGTTGCGATATTCCCTCGGCGTGCAACCGAAATTCTTTTTGAACAGCTTCGAGAAATACACGGTGTCTCGGTAGCCGACCTCGCTGCTGATTTGATATATTTTCATGGAAACGTCCTGTAGCAGCAACTTTGCTTTTTCCATTCTTAGATGAGTGACATAATCCAGGAACGTCATGCCAACGTTTTTTTTGAACAAGGTGCTGAGCCACTCCGGGGAAACATAGACGTGATCCGCTATCGTCTGCACCGTGATCGGCTCTGAATAATGTTCCCGTATATAATGCTCCGCCTTTTGCATAATTTGATTACGCGAGCTCCCCTGTAGCTCGGCATTCACCTGCAACAAGCTGTCCAGGACCAACTGTTGAAGAGCTTGAATCGTATCGAATGCTTCAATCTTCTCCCATAAGAGGAGCGGTTTCTTTTTCCACTCCTCGTTCTTCCAGCCCATCCGTCTAGCTTCGTCGAATACCTCCAACAGCCATTCAAATACCTGATGATGTAAATCCCGCATTATGCCGACGCCCCACTCGCGAATCATAACGGGAAACTGCAACACGGCCTCCCGCACATCATGTTCTTCTCCATGCTTGAGCAAATCCGCTAACGCTTTAGGCTCAAGCAGAAGATCAACATCTCTGAACAAATTTGCCGGTTCAAGCTCAAGCTCGCCTTCCGATTCAACGTCTCCGTATATTCTGGCCTGAGTCAGCTTGTCGAGCGCTTCCTTGTACAGCTCCGGTAGCGAGTTCACGTTGCCTTCGGACGCAATCACGATTGTTGCGCTTACTTTAACGTACTTTTTAATCCGGGCGGCCATTGTCGATTTGAATTCCCGAATCCAGTAGTCAAATGCAGAAAGCGCATTTGGCTGAATACCAAAAATACCAATCCATTTGTCCCCCGGCACCATACGGAACAGTACATAGTTCCCGGCATGTGCGGTATGTTCCATCAGCGAATGCTCCAGCACGTTGCCAATCGCAAACATGATTCTGTTCTGTTCCTTGGAAGAGAGCCCCGGATTGGCATACGACTTCAGATTATTAGCTTCTAGCAGTAGCATAACCAACTTGTCTGTGCCGATCCAGCCGATATCATATTGGTCCAGCAATTGTTTATTGGGCGGAACCGCGCTTATGCTCGCCGAACGATCAACCATTTCCTGTAGCATTCTTTCCCGGAGCTTCGGTATGGCGCCTTCTATCATGCTTAGACTGCTCTGGCGTTTCTCCTCTTGCTGCAGGAGTAGCAGCGCTTTGATAACGACTTCCTTCAACTCCGCCATGTTGACCGGCTTCAGCAAGAAATCGACAACCCCGAAGCTCATCGCCTTGCGCGCATACTGAAAATCATCGTAGCCGCTTATAATGATAACTTTACCGTCAAATGAAAACTCCTCGTACAGCTTCTGAATAAATTCGAGGCCGGATAGGTTTTTCATTCGAATATCCGTAATAACGAGACTAATATCGGGAATCTCTTTAATAATCTCAATAGCCGTATACCCGTCATCTGCTTCATATAGCCGTTCAAAACCTAATTCATTCCAAATTTTATGACTGAGCAAACCATTGCGAATATCCTTCTCGTCTTCAACGATAAGCAATTTTTTCATAATGCCCAACTCCCTTCCAATCACGAACCGATTATACTCGATTTTAGCGAAAATGTGCAGCTTCCGCCGGTTCCGTCATGAAGTTTGTGTATGTATAGATGTATAGGGTAGTTCTCAATGGATTGCAGTGCGTATGTGTAGTGGCTGGCATGAGCATACAAAGCTCGACTTTATTTTCTTCTGACAATGAGCACCATAGCGAAATATGAGGTATATTCATTTTTACATTTGCCCACCCTCATGCTGTGGTTTAACTAGATCAGTTCATCTATGATAAAACTCATAAGGAGGTCTTACCGGTGAACAAACTAGAAATTAATACTCAAGCAAAAGATAAGGGAGTACCGAATACTAAACGTAAACTACGCAGATATATTGTACTCAGTCTCATTGTTACAGTAGAACGAAAAGGTGCTGGAAGAGCAAAGGGAGCAAAGCTTGCAGAATATCATGAGAGAGCAATTGAACGCTGAACGAGATTCACCTACTTTCAACGGAACATGCTATAACAAATGAAGATTTCCAAACCATAGTGTCTGACGCGGAATATCAGAATTTTTATGATATACAAACTACAATAGCTACTATTCGTGAATATTGGGAGGAGCTGAAAGTCGAAATCGGTAATCCAATGCAGCAGTCTATTACGAAACACTTACTAAAAAAATCGTTCCTGCTGGTTCATCTAGTTTGACTATACATGGTATTATGCTTGCGTTAGCATCCAGAAAAGATGATGAATTACGAAATTATTTGGAACTCGAATCTACTAAGCAACAGCGAACAAAAATACAATATGACAGTGGATCGAACCCTTCAATATTATGAAGGACGCGGTGCATCCTTTCAACGAGAAGATGCCATTCGAAATGAAAGTGTTTCCGCTATACGTTTATATTAATAGCAAAGGATAAGGACCGGGACACCTGCCCATTGCATTGTCTTGAAGAAGATGAATTGAAAGAACTATTTAACATTGATGAGAATCTCGTTCTCGTTATGATGATCGCATTGGGTAAATCAGCACCTAATAGTTTTCGACCTCGTGGTTATCGTAAACCCATAAATGAGTTTGTTCGATATTTTACGTAACAAGATGAACGGCAAGCGGTTATTTATCCGGCTGCCTCTCATCTTGTTTTTTAATTATTCAGATCATTCTTCGGGCAAATCTCCGCGTGGATACTGTTCATATATTCGTACTAACCTGACAGTTAGCTCAACATAAAGATTCGTCTTATCAAGTATTACAAATGCAAAAACCCGACCTCACGAGGTCGGGTTTTTCATGGTTTGGTGGAGGCGAGGGGATTTGAACCCCTGTCCGAAGATCACGCCACACAGGCTTCTACGGGTGTAGTCACAGTTTTGATGTCACCCGAGTATCGCCCCGTAACCGGCTATACGTTGGGTCAGCCTGATTGTCTTCTTCAGCTCACCGCAGGCGGAGATGAGACAGCGTATTCCACTACTTGTTAGCCCCTAATCCAGTCACATGGACGATGCTGGGTAGAAGCACGCACACAGTTTCTTAGGCTGCGAAAGCGTAGTTTGTTTGTTGTTTGCCGTTTAATAGGCTTTAGCGTTGATGAAGCAGACGACTCCCTGCTACCCGCAACCCGCGCTCGTCCAATCCCCGTCGAATCCATAAACGCCCCCAATTTTGCATAAACAATTAGCTGCATTCAAGCATGAATTTCATGTCTTGCTTGCACTAACGTTTAGCTCAAATTGAAGCTTTAGGATTAAGGATCAGATTCATCAGATTAGAACTCTGACTCACTGTTCCGATTGTATAGCACGAATGCACTTAATGGCCTAACTTTGCTTAGTGTTGCCTTTGCTTCTGCTTTAGTATACCACGAACGCACCTTAATTGCGCGCAATTGTTATTGGCAGCGCTAGACGTTTGCTTCCATGGAAAGAAATATAAGCTTAACGGGCAACCTTTTGTTTTTCGCGAAGAGCACGCTGGATATCACGCTGAGCATCACGCTTCGCAGCCGTATCCCGCTTATCGTATTGCTTCTTGCCTTTACCCAGTCCAATCAACAGCTTCGCATATCCATTGCGGACATAGATCTTTAAAGGTACAATGGCATAGCCCTCTTGCTTCGATAAACCTAAGAGCTTATGAATTTGAGCTTTGTGCATCAATAGCTTGCGTGCACGTGTTGGATCGGTAGGGTTATGCATATTGCCTTGCTCAAACGGGCTAATATGCATATTGTGAATGTAAATTTCACCGTTACGAATGGTTGCAAATGCATCACTGATGTTCGCTCTGCCATTACGTAGCGATTTAATTTCCGTTCCCAAGAGCACCATCCCGGCTTCGAACGTTTCCTCAATAAAATAGTCATGGGAAGCCTTCTTGTTCTGGGCGAGCTGCTTGCCGTCACTTTTCTTACCCATGCTAGTCACCTCAGCTTCATTCAGCTACAATAGTTGTTGTACGTAATCTGGTGTTCATTGTAACAATTTTAGGCACGAAAATCAAGGCGCCTGCAGAGAGCTGATCTCTCACTGTGCTATACATGAAGGAGGTACACCCATGCTGCTTGAAATCATAGCTACAACAGCCGATGAAGCGGTTACAGCCGCACTCCACGGTGCTGACCGCATAGAACTAATCTCAGACTTCGAGCAAGGTGGACTGAGCCCCAATATTGACGTTGTCGTCGAGGTGGTTGAAGCACTCAAACGACTGGAGCAATCCAACAGCTCAGCTTTTCCTAGAATTATTCCCATACATGCAATGGTGAGGCCACATAGCCAGTCCTTCGTATATGACGAGACAGATCTACAAGAAATGATTACTTATATGCGAAGTCTACAGAGCAAAGGTATCCATGCTTACGTTCTAGGAACGCTGCATACAGATGGTACAATAGATATTCAGTCATTAGAGCGCCTTTTAGACGCTGCAGGGGATATTCCGGTCACCTTCCACCGTGCATTCGATGAAGTCGCCGATCAGCAAGAGGCTTTATCCATGCTATTTCAATACCCTCAAATTAAATGGATACTCACTTCCGGTGGTAAACCTAGTGTAATCGACGCAACCGAACAAATCGTTAGGTTGATTGAACAAACGAATGGGCATGATATAACTATCCTGCCAGGTAGCGGACTAACCGTTGCAGCATTGCCCAGCTTTCTCTCAGCCACCAAAGCGCAAGCCGTTCACCTCGGGACTGGTGTTAGACATGCCGGAACTACAACTCCAATAGATGGCTCACTTGTGCGAAGCGCTCGTCAAATTCTTGACCAATTTCGTTAAAATATAATCTGCAAACTTCATACGCACATGCTGGATTACGCACAAAAAAAACCGCCCTCAACCCTAAGGTCAAAGGCGGTTTTATTAACGTTCGTAAGCTACTACAGCTTTACAACGTTTTCTGCTTGTGGTCCACGGTTGCCTTGAACAACGTTAAATTCTACGCGTTGTCCTTCTTCAAGAGTTTTGAAGCCTTCGCCAGTGATTGCGGAGAAATGTACGAATACATCGTTGCCGCCTTCAACTTCGATAAAGCCGAAACCTTTTTCTGCGTTAAACCATTTAACTGTACCTTGTTGCATGTGTAAAAACCTCCAAAAAAATAATATTAATATGCGCCTGGTTTGTCTTTAAACAAAAAATTCACACATTGGAAAGGGTTTCATGACTATAATGACACCCTTTTCAATATGTGAATTCAGGTTCATATTATCGATTGATTTGAGTTTACTATACCCAGAATTAAAAAGCAAGTGACGAGCTTAAATATATTTTCCCATATTGTCCAGAACGCGGTGGCTTCCATTTATGACATAGAACGGAAGCCACCCGCCTGTTATTTACTTGCGATTCTTGCGGACAAACGCTGCAGTGGCGTTGCCCCCGCCTCCGCTTTTCTTCTTCCGCTTGCTCTTGCCTGGAGCTGCGCCGCTACCATCCGGGCTTGGCGCATCCGCCCCGCGCTCGCCGCTAAACGCACCGCTCGGCGCTGCATTCTTCCGCCTCGCCGCATCACCGCCGCCTTCGCTCCGCCGCTTCCCGGCTCCGCCACGGCCACTGCCGCCTTGCCCGCCGCCGCCGCGGATGGGCAGGCCCCACATATCCGTGCGCGAGCCGCTTCCGCTTCCGCGCAACTGCTCCCGGCCTTGGCCCGGCGCTCCGCCTGCCTCTTGCCCCGGCCCGCGGTCCGACGCCGCCAACCCGCCGTCGTTCCCGCCGGCACCGGCTTCGCCGCTGCCTCCTCGGCCGCGCCGCTTGCCGCCGCGCCCGTTATCAGGCGCATCGATTCGCCACGGGTTGGCTTGCTCGACAATGCCAACCACGCTGCGGTCCACGCCGCTGTTGAATCCGCCGCGGCCGCCTTTACCGCCACGGCCTTTGCCGCCGCGACCACCCGCGCTTGCTCCACCACGGTTATCCGCACCGCTGCGTTTGCCTTCCCCTGCCGCTGCCGGACCATTGCCCCCGCGGCTGCGATCTCCCGATCCACCTCGGCTTCGTCCTTCTGCACTTGATCCAGAAGCGCTGCCTCCACGACCTTTTCCGCCTCGTCCGCCACGATCAATACTACCCGCACGATCACCGAAGCCTCCGCGTTTTTTACCGCCGCCGAAGCTGCTTGGAATGCCTTTTCCGCTGCGCGGTTTCATGTCCATCAGCTCGAAGTCAATCGTGTGTTCCGTCATACTGACGCGAGTAACCCGAATTTTCACTTCATCGCCAATCCGATAAATTTTGGACGTACGCTCACCAACCAATATCATATGCTGCTCATGGAAGTTATAGTAGTCATCTGACATATCGCTCAGGCGAATCAAGCCTTCCACTGAATTTTCCAGCTCAATAAACATGCCGAAGCTCGTTACGCTGCTAATGATTCCTTCGAACTCCTCGCCCACTTTATCGAGCATGAATTCGCATTTCTTCAACTGCTCCGTATCGCGTTCTGCATCAACCGCTACCCGTTCGCGTTCTGACGAATGCTGGGCAACTTCCGGCATCCGTGCCGTAAGCGTCTCATGGCGCGCCTCCGTCAAATGGCCCCCGCCATTCAGCACCTCGCGAATGATCCGGTGGATCACCAAGTCGGGATAACGGCGAATCGGAGACGTGAAGTGCGAATAAAACTCAGCCGCAAGACCAAAATGTCCTAGGCTCTGCGCATCATATTTAGCCTGCTTCATCGAGCGAAGCATCACTGTCGAAATAACGGTTGCTTCCTTCGTTCCGCGAATGTCCTCGAGCAGCGTCTGCAATGCTTTCGGATGAATCGAATTTCCTTTGCCCTTTACGGTATAGCCGAAGTTTGAAGCGAATTGCACGAAATTGAGCAACTTCTCTTGCGTCGGGTCCTCATGGATCCGGTAGAGGAATGGAACGCGCAGCCAGTGGAAATGCTCCGCAACCGTCTCATTCGCGATCAACATGAACTCCTCGATGATTTGCTCAGCCACGGAACGCTCACGCTTGATAATATCGACAGCTTTGCCGTTCTCATCCACGATTACCTTCGATTCTTGGAAATCGAAATCGATGGCGCCACGTTTCATCCGCTGCGAGCGCAGGCGCATCGCGAGATCCTCCATAAGTCCGAACATGTCGAGCAGATCGGCATATCGTTCCTTAAGCTCCGTCTGCGGTTCTTCTTCCGTAGCCGTCAGAATTTTTTTCACATTCGTATAGGTCATGCGCTCTTTCGTACGGATCACGCTCGTAAATACGTCATGGCGTACGCGCTTCAATGTCGCAGCATCGAATTCCATCTCACATGATAACGTAAGGCGATCCACCTTCGGATTAAGTGAGCAGATACCATTCGACAAACGATGCGGCAGCATTGGAATTACGCGGTCAACCAAATATACGCTGCAGCCTCTGCGGTAAGCTTCCTGGTCCAGCTCGGAATTTTCTCTCACGTAGTAACCTACATCCGCGATATGAACGCCTAGCAAATAGTTTCCATTCTCCAGACGCTTCACATGTACCGCATCATCAAGATCCTTGGCATCCTCGCCATCAATCGTAACGATGACCTCATCGCGAAGATCCCGTCTACCCTGCTGAACAATTTCTTCGTCGGTAATCGAATCCGGCGCAGCTTCCGCTTCAGCCATCACTTCATCTGGGAAGCCCTCCGGCAGCTGGTGTTTACGAATAATCGACAAAATGTCGACACCCGGATCGTTCTTATGACCTAAAATTTCGACAATTTCTCCTTCGGCCGCAGAACGCCCTTCCGGATAGGATACGATGTTCACGACAACCTTTTGTCCGGAAACTGCACCTTGATAGCCGCCCTTGGGAATAAATATATCGCGGTTAATCCGTTTGTCATCCGGTACCACAAACGCATACACATCATGGTCCTCGAATGTGCCTACGATCTGAGTGACCGCCCGTTCCACGATGCGAACGACCTCACCCTCCATCCTGCCGCCATGCTCGCTTCTTGTTGTGACTCGCACAAGAATAATATCGCCGTTCATCGCGCTCTTCAGATCATTCGCATGCAGGTATACATCGCCGTGATCCTTCTGATCCGGAATCAAGAAGCCAAAGCCCTTCGCATGCGATTGCAGCTTGCCTCTCAATAAGTTCATTCGCTCCGGCACTCCGTAGTGATCATTCGGTGTACGAATGATTTTGCCAGCGTCCTCAAGTAGGTTCAGCAGTTTAAGGAACTCCTTAAACTCCGCTGCGCCCTCGATACCAAAATGCTTCTCGAGCTCTTGGTACGTCATCGGCTTATAAGCCGTTTCTTTCATAAAATCAAGCAGTTCCTGCTCGTGAATGGTCATTAGTTGTTTTTCTCCTCATAAACCTGCGGCCAACTCTCTCTTCGTTGCGGCAGGCTGATAGAATATCATATATCATGTAGTATACACGAAATGGGGACCCAGCATCCGTGATTATACTGAAAATACAAAAAAAGCGAGGAATTATCCTCGCTTTCTGCGTGTGTGTCCATTATTGTTTTACGAAGTAAGATACAACAAGCGCTAATATAAAGAAGCCAGCCGCCAGAACTACTGTCAAACGCTGCAAGAACAAATCCAAACCGCGCGCCTTCTGTTTGCCGAACAAGTGCTCAGCTCCGCCCGTAATTGCTCCGGACAAGCCTGCGCTCTTTCCTTTTTGCAGCAATACTACAGCAATCAGGCCGACAGAGAATATAACGAGCACGATCTTCAATAAGATATCCATTCATTCCACCTCCAGCATAGGAGCTCCGTAAAAACACGTAAATCGAGTGTACCATAGCTGGGCCAAAATTACAATAGGACAAGCCCAAAACACGGCCTTTTATGCAAAGCCATGGGATTTTAGGAACTGATAGTTATTTGCGGCGCTCTCTAGTGAACTTGATTCGAACTGCTCCTGCTCCACGATCATGAACTCAACGCCTGCTGGCTCAAGCTCGGTTAACAGTTCGGCGTAACCAACCTCGCCTTTTCCGATTTCAGCATCCTTCAAGCCTTTGGAGAAATCCTTCAAATGCACCAAAGGAACGCGGCCCTTATAGCTTTTCAAATAATCAGCAGGCTTGTAGCCTGCAATATGCAGCCAGCCCAAATCGAATTCCATCACCATTAGCTCAGACGGAATTTGGGATAAAATCTGATCGATCACAGGCTTTTTCTCCACTAACTTGAAATCAAATTCGTGATTTTGGTACCCATACTTCATCCCCGCTGCTCTAACCTGCTGGCCGCATTTTGTGAATACATCAATCAAGTACTTCACGTTATCTTTAGTCGGCTGCTCCGGCAGCGGTGCCCAAGGCGTTATGATATACGTTACGCCAAGCTCTTTGGCATATTCAATTTGGCCTGCCAAATCGGATTCCATATTTTTCGAATCGCTAAAGTTTAATGGGACATGCACGGAAGGAGCCTTTAGTCCAAGCTCAGCCAGCTTGCTCTTGAGCTCAGGGGCCGGTGTTTTGAAATACCCTGCAAACTCAACTGCCGTGTAGCCGATCTCCGCTATTTTTTCGAGTGTGCCCAGAAAATCAATTTCGGTTTGATCCCTCACAGAATACATTTGGATGCCTATACCCGGTTTTGCCACAAGTCACACCGCCTAATCGAATAATGCTATACCAGCTTATTATGTCCGAGTTAAGGAATGATCTATGGCGCAAAAAAAAAGAAGGACATGCCCGGATGGACATGCCCTTCTCCAAAAGCCGCAATTCGCGTCTTATTTGAAGTTTTTCAAGTTGTAGAATGCGGATTTGCCTGCGTATTGAGCAGTTGAACCCAATTGGTCTTCAATGCGAAGCAATTGGTTGTATTTTGCAACGCGGTCCGTACGGGACGGAGCGCCTGTTTTGATTTGGCCAGCGTTTGTCGCTACAGCGATGTCAGCGATTGTGCTGTCTTCGCTCTCGCCTGAACGGTGAGAGATAACTGCTGTGTAACCAGCGCGTTTTGCCATTTCGATTGCATCGAAAGTTTCAGTAAGCGAACCGATTTGGTTAACTTTAACCAGAATCGAGTTGCCCACGCCTTTGTCGATACCGTCAGCAAGACGCTCAGTGTTCGTAACGAATAGATCGTCGCCAACCAGTTGCACTTTACCGCCAAGCTTCTCAGTAAGCAATTTCCAACCATCCCAATCGTCTTCGGAGCAGCCGTCTTCGATTGTGATAATTGGGTATTTGTCAGCCCATGAAGCAAGAAGGTCAACGAACTCAGCAGGTGTGAACGATTTGCCTTCGCCTGCAAGCACGTATTTGCCGTCTTTGAAAAATTCAGTTGAAGCAACGTCCATACCGAGGAATACGTCAACGCCTGGCTTGTAGCCTGCGCGCTCGATAGCGGAAATAATTGTTGTAATGGCTTCTTCGTTCGAACCTAGGTTAGGAGCGAAGCCGCCTTCGTCGCCAACAGCTGTGTTAAGGCCTTTGTCATGCAATACAGCTTTCAGGTTGTGGAAGATTTCAGCGCCGATACGAAGCGCTTCTTTGAAGCTTTCAGCACCAACAGGAAGAACCATGAATTCTTGAACGTCGATGTTGTTGTCAGCGTGCTCGCCGCCGTTGATGATGTTCATCATTGGAACTGGAAGCACTTTAGCGTTGAATCCGCCAAGGTATGTGTAAAGAGGTACATCAAGAGCATCAGCAGCTGCGCGAGCTACTGCCATCGATACTGCTAGAATCGCGTTAGCGCCCAGTTTAGCTTTGTTAGGCGTACCGTCAAGCTCGATCATTTTGCGGTCGATAGCTACTTGATCAAGAGCGTCAAGCCCGATGATTTCAGGAGCGATTTCTGTGTTTACATTCTCAACAGCTTTCAGAACACCTTTACCAAGGTAACGGGATTTGTCGCCGTCACGAAGCTCAACAGCCTCGTAAGCGCCTGTGGAAGCACCGGATGGAACGATTGCGCGGCCTTTGCCGCCTGACTCTAGGGAAACTTCCACTTCTACTGTTGGATTTCCGCGGGAATCCAATACTTCGCGTGCGTATACATCAACGATAATTGACATGTGAGAAACACTCCTTTAATGGTTTTATTTAGGGTTAATCAAGGAAACGCCAGTCATTTCTTTCGGCTTGGACAGCTCCAGAAGCTCAAGAAGCGTTGGCGCGATGTCGGCAAGAATGCCGCCGTCGCGAAGCGTCTCGCCCGCCTTCGTTACGATAAGCGGTACAGGATTTGTCGTATGTGCCGTAAACGGACGGCCATTCTCGTCAAATACCATATCAGCATTACCGTGGTCAGCCGTAATGATGCAAACGCCGCCTTTGGCAAGAACGGCTTCGACTACTTTGCCCAGACATTCATCCGTCGCTTCAACTGCCTTAATCGTAGGCTCCAGCATGCCGGAGTGGCCTACCATATCAGGGTTCGCGAAGTTCAGGATAATGGCGTCATGCTTGTCTGATTCGATCTCGCGCACCGTAGATTCGGCAAGCTCATACGCGCTCATTTCCGGTTGAAGATCGTACGTTGCGACCTTCGGGGAATTGATAAGCACGCGAGTTTCGCCTGGAAGCTCATGGTCGCGACCGCCGCTGAAGAAAAACGTAACATGCGGGTATTTTTCCGTTTCAGCTGTGCGCAGTTGTGTCTTGTTATTCTGTACGAGTACTTCGCCAAGCGTATTATCAAGGTTCTTTGGTGAATACGCAACGAATCCGCCAACGGTTTCACTGAATAGCGTCAAGCAGACGAAATACAGGTTAACCGGATGGTTCGCGCCACGGTCAAAGCCTCGGAAATCCTCGTTCGTGAACACTTGCGACAATTGAATCGCACGGTCAGGACGGAAATTGAAGAAAATGACCGCATCCTCGGATTCCACTAGACCAACTGGCTTGTTTTCACCATCCACAATAACCGTTGGCATAACGAATTCATCATAAACCGATTTCTCGTAGGATTCAACTACCGCTTGAATCGGATCGTAATACTGAGGACCTTCGCCATATACCATAGCACGGTATGACTTTTCGGTACGCTCCCAACGCTTGTCGCGATCCATGGCATAATAACGGCCTTGCACCGTAGCAATGCGTCCTACGCCAACCTCTTCGATCTTAGCCTGCAAGCGCTCCAAGTAGCCTTTAGCGCTATCTGGCGATACATCGCGTCCATCCAGGAAAGCATGGATGTATACATCCTCCAGCCCTTCCTTTTTCGCAAGATCAAGCAAAGCGAACAAATGCTCAATATGGCTATGTACGCCGCCGTCTGAGAGCAGACCGTACAGGTGAAGCTTCTTGCTGTTCGTTTTCACATGGCGAACCGCTCCAAGGATCGTTTCGTTCTCGTAGAACTCACCGTCCCGGATCGATTTGCTGATGCGGGTCAAGTCCTGATACACAATACGGCCTGCGCCGATATTCAAATGGCCAACCTCAGAGTTGCCCATTTGGCCTTCCGGCAGACCAACTGCTTCGCCCGATGCCGTCAAAGTCGTGTGCGGATATGTTGACCAATAACGATCATAGTTTGGTTTGTTTGCTTGCGCTACAGCATTGCCGACAACATCGTCACGCAATCCGAAACCGTCAAGAATAATAAGCGCTACAGGTTTGGGAGCAGCCATATTACTTGGCCCCCTCGACCAAAGCGATATAGGAAGCTGGCTCTAGGCTGGCACCGCCGACAAGTGCGCCATCGATATCCGTTTGACCCATATACTCAGCTACGTTGTTAGGCTTCACGCTGCCGCCGTATTGGATGCGAACGGCATCCGCAGTTGCTTGGTCATATAGGCCAGCAACAACGCCGCGGATGTAACCGATAACGTCCTGTGCATCCTCGGAAGTTGAAGATTTACCAGTACCGATTGCCCAGATTGGCTCATATGCAATAACGACTTCTGCCGCTTGTGCTGCAGATACGCCTTGGAAAGCTGCTTCCGTTTGCACTTTGCAAACATCCTTCGTTTGTCCTGCTTCGCGTTCTTCCAGCTTTTCGCCTACACAGACGATTGGCAGCAAGCCGTTTTTGAAAGAAGCATGTACCTTCTTGTTCACAATCTCATCGGACTCAGCGAAGTATGCACGACGCTCGGAGTGGCCGATAATAACGTATTTCACGCCAAGATCCTTCAACATCACGCCGCTGATTTCACCTGTAAACGCGCCATTATCTTCGAAGTGAACGTTTTGCGCTCCGATTGCGATCGAAGTGCCTTTCGCAGCTTCAACAAGGGCAGGGAGTGTCGTGTAAGGCGCGCATATCACGCTCTCAACACCGTCAACCTCAGCTTTGCCTTTAATCTCGGAGAAAAAGGATACAGCCTCGGATACTGTTTTGAACATTTTCCAGTTGCCTGCAATGATCGGTTTTCTGTTGCTCATGCGTAATCCTCCTCATAACATTTTATTTTGGTGAAAGCTATTATTTATCGTTAAGAGCTACAACGCCTGGAAGCACTTTGCCTTCCATGAACTCAAGGGAAGCGCCGCCGCCTGTCGAGATGAAGTCCATTTTGTCAGCCAGGTGGAATTTCTCAGCTGCTGCTGCCGAATCGCCGCCGCCGATAACCGTGTAGCCTGAGGTTTCTGCACAAGCGTTAGCAACTGCAAGCGTACCATGCGAGAATGGCTCGATTTCAAATACGCCCATCGGTCCGTTCCAAACGACTAGTTTGGAGTTTTTGATTACATCAGCATAAAGCTCACGTGTTTTAGGTCCGATGTCAATGCCTTCCCAATCAGCTGGGATGCTGTCTACGTCAACGATTTGCGTGTTAGCCGTAGCGCTGAAATCATCAGTAACGACGATATCAACTGGGATCAAGAAGTTTTTGCCTAGCTTTTTAGCTTTCTCCATGAACTCCAGAGCAAGATCAAGCTTGCTGTTATCAACAAGTGATTTGCCGATTTCATGGCCTTGCGCTTTGAAGAATGTATAAGACAAGCCACCGCCGATGATTACGTTGTCGGCAATTTCAAGCATTTTGTCGATAACCGCGATTTTGTCTTTTACTTTGGAGCCGCCTACGATTGCTGTGAAAGGACGCTCAGGGTTGTTCAAAGCTTTGCCTAGTACTTCAAGCTCTCTCTCCATTAGAAGGCCGGATACAGCCGGAAGGATATGAGCAATGCCTTCTGTCGATGCGTGCGCGCGGTGAGCAGCGCCGAAAGCGTCGTTTACGAACAAGTCAGCAAGCTTAGCGAAAGCTTTCGCTAGTTCTGGATCATTTTTCTCTTCACCCTCGTAGAAACGTACATTCTCAAGAAGCAAAACATCGCCGTTGTTAAGGGCAGCAACCTGCGCTTCAACCGCTTCGCCAATCGCTTCGTCTGCTTTCGTTACTTGCTTGCCAAGAAGCTCGGACAAGCGCGCTGCGGATGCCGTGTGGCGAAGCTCTTCTACCACTTGGCCGTTCGGACGTCCAAGATGGCTTGCTAGAATAACTTTGGCGCCTTTTTCAATTAGGAAGTTAATTGTAGGAAGCGTTTCACGGATACGCTTGTCATCGGTAATTTTGCCATCCTCTAGCGGCACGTTGAAATCTACGCGGACAAATACCCGTTTACCAGCAAGCTCAGCTACATCACGTACACTTTTCTTATTCATTTATGAAACCTCCCGAATAATTGTTATGGAAAGGGATAGCCGTCGATTTACAAAAAAAAAGAAGGGCGCTCCTTCAAAGAAGAAACGCCCCCGTGATTTACGTCTCCTAGAAGCCGCAAATCATAGACCTGTGCTCCGCCTGCGCGAAAGCCGCGGGTCCGTCCGCCTTCTTTGCTTACAGACCTTTGCTAGCGATGTAAGCAGCAAGATCAACTACGCGGTTCGAGTAGCCCCACTCGTTGTCGTACCATGAGATAACTTTAACCATGTTGCCTTCAACAACCATAGTCGAAAGACCATCGATTGTGGAAGAAGCAGGGTCGCTATTGTAGTCGCTTGATACAAGCGGCAATTCGTTGTAGTTCAAGATGCCTTTAAGAGGTCCGTCAGCAGCTTCTTTCAATGCTGCGTTCACTTCTTCTACAGTTACATCTACTTTAAGCTCAGCAACAAGATCTGTTACGGATACGTTAGGTGTAGGAACACGCATAGCCATACCGTTCAATTTGCCTTTAAGCTCAGGAAGTACAAGAGAAACAGCTTTTGCTGCGCCAGTTGACGAAGGAATGATGTTCTCAGCAGCTGCGCGAGCACGACGCAAGTCTTTGTGTGGAACGTCAAGTACGGATTGGTCATTTGTGTATGAGTGAATAGTTGTCATCATACCTTTAACGATTCCGAATTTGTCGTTCAATACTTTTGCGAAAGGAGCTAGGCAGTTCGTTGTACAAGAAGCGTTGGAAATAATGGTATGTGCCGCAGCGTCGTATTTGTCTTCGTTAACGCCGATAACCACTGTAATATCTTCGTTCGTTGCTGGAGCGGAGATGATAACTTTTTTAGCGCCGCCTTGCAAGTGAAGCTCAGCTTTTTCTTTCGCTGTGAAAATACCAGTTGATTCAACTACGATTTCAACGCCAACAGATCCCCATGGAAGGTCAGCAGGGTTGCGCTCTGCGAATACTTTGATTTCGCGTCCGTTAACAACAAGCGCGCCTTCTTTTGCTTCAACAGTACCGTCAAGTTGACCGTGAGTTGTATCGTATTTCAGAAGATGTGCCAGTGTTGCAGTGTCTGTAAGATCGTTTACTGCCACGATTTGAACATCAGGGTTGTTCAGTGCTGCGCGAAATACGTTACGGCCGATGCGACCAAAACCATTAATACCAACTTTAACCATTTGTAATTCCTCCTAAGCGTTTTTAAAAGAAATGAATATATTTCAAGATGCTTCGCGAATGGCCGGAGCCCTTTGCTAATCATCATGATTCCTTACTGCTGTTTGGCGCTAATTCTTTTCCTGCTCGATTAACGCTACCATTTCCAGTGCTGCCGCTTCATCGGTCACAAGCACGTCATTATGGCCGAAGCGCATAATCGCTGCTATTGCCTCGCCTTTGCTCTTCCCTCCGGCTACGCCTATAACAACTTCAGTCTTCACAATATCCTCAAGCCGTAACCCTACCGTTTGCATTTTGTGCACGACGGCGCCTTTTCGGTCGAAATAAAAACCGAATGATTCCGCCAAAGCTCCCTCGGCTTCCATAGCATCGATAATCGCACGATCCAATCGACGGCGTCTTGCCATGACCATAGCATCTCCGATTCCATGTACAACGATGCGAGCACTGCGGATAACATCTACAATCTCGCGAATATTCGGTTCGTTCATAATGGAGGCGAATGCTTCCTCGCCCAGATGATCCGGCACATGCAGAAGCCTGTATTGCGCCCCTGTTCGCTTGGCCATCATCGATGCAATCGTGTTGGCTTGATAGTCTAGGCTCTCTCCTAGGCCGCCTCTCGCCGGTACGAACCAATTCGTCTTCAGCTCCGATGAGCTCGCTAGCTGGTTTGATACTTGAGCAATCGTGGTCCCGCCGGTTACGGCCACAACATCGTTTGGCCGCATAACTTTGACTAGGATCTGACTGCATGCACGTCCAAGCTCTCGCTTAGTCTGTGCAGACACCTCGGAATCGCCCGCAACGATCACGACCTGCGATAAGCCGTAATGCGTACGAATCGTTTCTTCCAGCTCGGATAGCCCGAACATGGTTTTGTAAAAAGGCTCAAGCTGTTCTAGCAATACCTTGCCTGAATCGCTAATTCGCATACCCGCCGAGTGAATCTCGAGCAGCCCCTGCGATTTCAGAAAGTCGGTCTCCGCACGGAGCATCCGCTCCGTCATCGATAATGCCGACGCCAGCGTTCGGCGTCCGATTAAATCCGACAGCATCACCCGATGCAGAATCGAATACCGTTTCTTCATGACGTCGAGCAGATCAGGCACAAGCTGCTGCTGCAGTTCAACGATCTGACGCATCTCTCATCCTTCACTCCATCGGCCTCTAGCGTATTCGGTTCAAACACATTGGACTCAATATGTCCCGCGGTATCATTTCAAGTCCCACCTTTATTTTAGCGGAAAATGGTTCTTGAAGCAATAGCCGTTTCTGTTTTGAAAACGATTTCCGACACATTTTTAACAAATTTAATTTTTGAACTACTCTTGCTTTCGTTGCTTGAATATCATATAATAATTTTTGCGACTATTTTACGCGCCCGTGGTCCAATGGATATGACGCAGCCCTCCGAAGGCTGAGATCTAGGTTCGATTCCTTGCGGGCGCGCCACAACGCTATTTCAGCCTACTCGGCTTGCAATTTCTATATTGATACACACAGACCGTTCCTATACATGGGAACGGTCTTTTTTATTTTCACTCGTTCCATCTGTAGTCCATCCAGCTTTTTACCCACCCGTGTCCTTGTCCGAAGCATGCCGAAACGCACTAGATTCCCTGTTACAAGGCGCAACGTTCCCTTTTTCATTCAGGAATAACGGTAGATAACGGGATTTGTCTGACTATCTTTGACTTTTGCTTTTTCATCCGTTATTATGAAAATACGATTTAACCATTCATTGTTTTTCGAGGAGGGGGCTTACGTTGGATATGAATTTCGTTCCTATGGTTATTGAGCAAAACAATCGAGGTGAGCGTGCGTATGACATTTACTCTCGCCTATTGAAAGACCGCATTATTTTTCTTGGCTCGGGTGTAAACGACGTGGTGGCCAACTCCATCATTGCGCAATTGCTATTCCTGGCAGCAGACGACCCAGAGAAGGACATTTCTCTTTATATTAACAGCCCAGGCGGTTCGATTACGGCAGGCATGGCTATTTACGATACAATGCAATACATTAAACCTGACGTGTCGACCATTTGCGTAGGTATGGCTGCTTCTATGGGAGCTTTCTTGCTTACTGCTGGCGCCATTGGCAAGCGTTACGCGCTTCCGAACAGCGAGGTCATGATTCACCAGCCGCTAGGCGGAGCAGAAGGCCAAGCAAGTGATATTGCTATCCGCGCAAAACGTATTATTGGTATGCGTGATAAGCTGAACGGTATCCTTGCAGAGCGCAGCGGCCAATCGCTAGAGCGTATAGAGAAGGATACGGACCGTGACTATTTCATGAGTGCTGCTGAAGCGAAGGAATATGGTCTTGTCGATAAAGTAATCGAGAAGCTTGCTTAATACGTTTCACGCTCCATGACAAACGGGGCTGCTCCCATGGGTCTGAATAGACCCAGGGAGCAGCCCCGTTTTTTGTATGACGATTAAACGTCAGAATGAATCGCTGATTTCATAAGCTTCACCTATTAAGAAGAAACGTCTGACGGCGTCCTTTCTATAAACGCCATCGTTTCGGCGAAACGTATAGAAAAAGGATGAGCAACTCATATCCTTTCCTATACGTCAAGCGTAAACGGCTGTCGCTGATCTCTGTGGCAAAAGCAGTCGTTTCGCGGAGAGAAATTAGTACATTTATATGTGAAAACATTTAAATTCTTAGATATTAAAAAAAGCCACCCTCGGTCATGCGACCCTGGACGGCTTTTATTTAATTTTAACGAATTATTGGTTTTCCAGTTCTTCTTTGCTTACCAAAGCGACTAAAGCGTTTACAGCCTGCTCTGCATCCGAACCCTCTGCACTTATGGATACTTCAGTGCCCGAGCTGATTGCTAAGCTCATAATCCCCATTATGGATTTAGCGTTCACTTTTTTGTCGTCTTTCTCTACAAATACTTCGGAGGAAAATTTGTTCGCTTCTTGTACGAATAATGCTGCTGGTCTTGCATGTAGTCCCGTCTTAAGACGAACAACAACCGGAAGCCTTGTCATGGAAACCATACCCCCTATATTTTACTCAAGCATTAGCATGCGGCACATGCACATACGGCTGTAATGCCGCCGTCCTCTTGCTGCGAAAGCTTGTTTTCCGGTCAAAGACAAAAATGCTTTTGCTTGTTTGCTTCGCATTCCTATCTTCATAAATAAAGACATTTTAAATTATTATATCATTATACCAGCCGATACACTAGGATGAAAGTTCATACGCCGCGGATTTTTTCCGCGAGTTCGTCGATTTTGCGCAAACGGTGGTTTACACCCGACTTACTAACCTTTCCTCCCAGCATTTCGCCAACCTCTGTCAGATTCATATCCGGGTGCAAAAGCCTAATCTCGGCAACTTCCTTCAGCTTATCTGGCAGGCTGTCGAGGCCTACTTCGCGCTGCAGCAGCTTGATATTCTCAATCTGCCGAACAGCTGCGCCGATCGTTTTATTCAGGTTAGCCGTTTCACAATTCACGATACGGTTAACGGAGTTGCGCATATCGCGCATGATTCGAACATCTTCAAACTTGAACAAAGCTTGATGCGCGCCGATTATATTGAGGAGTTCGATAATTTTCTCGCCCTCTTTAATATAGAAAATAAAACCCTTCTTCCGTTCGATGCACCTAGCGTTAAGATCGAATTTGTTCGCAAGGTCTACCAGTGACTCGCAATGCTCTTGATACATAGAGGATATCTCCAAATGATAAGAGGAGCCCTCCGGATTGTTGACCGAGCCTCCAGCAAGAAAAGCACCGCGCAAATAGGAGCGCTTGCAGCAAGGCTTGCGAATAATTTCCTTGTCGATGCCCAAGTTGAACATAAATCCTTCGGATACAATTTTGAGCTCGCTCAATATTTCTTGTACCCCAGCCGGGATTCTCACGATATACACGTTGTTTTTCTTCAGCCGCATTTTCTTGCGAACGAGCAGCTCGACATGTATTTCATAATGTTTTTTGAGCAGGGAATAAATTCTTCTGGCAATCGCGGCATTTTCCGTTGAGATGTCCAAAACGACTTTGCGGCTGGATAYGCTAACCGAACCGTTCATCCGTATAAGCGCGGATAGCTCCGCTCTCTCACAACAGCTGTCCGCCTCAATTAGTGTCAGCTCTTTCTTCGTTTGCGCCGCAAATGACATTGTGTATCACCTCTTTCGTAACATCCAGTTCTCCACCAGCTTATATATATGATGGCTTAAACGCTCGGCATCATGCCGTAAAAAAGTTCGGAATAAAACAAGTCGGTCTGCTATAACCTCATAGCCCTTCTGTGTGACTGCATCCAAATCGAGATGCACCGCTTTCGCACCCAGCTCAGCATACTTGCTTTCAATCTGGGGCGGAATCTCACCGTCGTTTACAATTACATAATCGAATAAATGATGGCCAATGTGCGCATGAATCGCATCCAAATGATCGCCTACTGAATAATTATCGGTTTCGCCGGGCTGTGTCATAACATTGCACACAAACAGCTTCACAGACTCAGATTCCACAATGGCATTGGCTAGCTTGGGAACAAGTAAATTAGGAATGATGCTTGTATATAAACTCCCGGGACCAATTAAGATCGCGTCTGCTTGTTCGATGGCTTCTACTGCTTCCTGAAGCGGCTCCACATTGGTCGGCTCCAGAAATACTCGCTTGATTACTTTTCCCGCCTTGGGAATCATCGATTCCCCGGTCACGATCGTGCCGTCTTCCATCTCTGCTTTCAACACAATCGCTTTGCCTGCTGCCGGCAGCACACGTCCTCGAACGGCAAGAACCCTGCTTAGCTCACGTATGCCGGTAACGAAATCGCCGGAAATATCCGTCATTGCCGCCAGCATCAGATTGCCAAGACTATGTCCCGCTAAGCCCGGCACTGTTTTGAAGCGGTATTGCAGCACCTCGGTCAGAAGCGGTTCTGCATCCGCGAGTGCCATTAACACATTCCTTATATCGCCAGGCGGGGGGATCTGCAGCTCGTTACGCAAAATACCTGAGCTGCCTCCATCGTCGGCAACCGTTACGATCGCCGTTATATCGAGCGGTTTCTCTTTAAGCCCGCGAAGCATGACTGAGAGGCCCGTACCGCCGCCAATGACGACGATCTTCGGCCTTCTCAGAATTTTGTGCCTACTTTGCATTCTCTCACCTCGTCAATGCTTGTCACGTTCGGCATCGCGATGACTGACACGCACACGTTCCGTATCGCTGCTGCCGAGCATGCGTCCCAAATATTCAGCTATGGCAACGGAACGATGTTTCCCGCCAGTGCAGCCAATACCAATAACAACCTGACTTTTGCCTTCCTTGCGATAAAGCGGAATAAGGAATTGCAGCATGTCTAGCAGCTTTGTGAGGAATTGCTGTGTTTCAGGCCACTTCATAACATATTCGTACACTTCGGGGGTTTGACCGGTGTTGGGTCTCAAATGCTCAATATAATGAGGATTAGGCAAAAATCGAACATCATAAATTAAGTCAGCATCAATCGGAATGCCATACTTAAAACCGAATGAGGTAACGTTAATCGATAGGCTGTTTTGCTCAAGATTTGTAAAATGGGAAATAATCCGTTCTTTCAGATGCGTCGGCTTCAGTGTACTGGTGTCAATAACCTGAGAAGCCCACCCTTTCAGGTCTTCTAAGAGACGCCGTTCATTCTTGATTCCTTCAAGCGGCATGCCCTCAGGAGCAAGCGGATGTCGGCGACGGCTTTCCTTATAGCGTTGAACGAGCACGCCGTCTGTTGCATCCAGAAACAAAATTTCACAGCTAATCGTGTAATGCTCCTTGATATAAGCAAGCGACTCCGAAAGCGCCGTAAAAAACTCCCTGCCGCGCAAATCGATAACGAGCGCCACGTTTCCAATCTTACCGTTCGACTGTTCAATCAGCTCCGCGAACTTTGGTATAAGAACGGGCGGCAAATTGTCAACGCAGAAGAAACCGAGGTCCTCCAGGCTTTGGACAGCAATCGTTTTGCCCGCGCCAGACATCCCGGTTATAATGACAAGCTTCGCTACTGTTGCTGTCGTTTCCATGATCAAACCTCCTAAAGACTTTGCGAATGCAAAGTCACTTCGTAAGGATATGCTTAGACTTTGCGGATGCAAAGTCACTTCGTAAGGATATGCTCAGACTTTGCGGATGCAAAGTCACCTCGTAAGGATATGCTTAGACTTTGCGAATGCAAAGTCTCCTAATAACTAACCTCTAAGAATAAGTCCTGCTGCACCAACTACGCCTGCATTGTTGCCTAGCGTTGCCGCTACGATTTTCACGTTTTCCTTCGCTTGCTCCTGCGTGTATTTCTCGAATACTTCGCGGATTTGATCGAATAGGAAATCTCCCGCTTTGGATACGCCGCCGCCGATAATGAAATATTGCGGATTAAGCACTATAGCGATCATAGCCATCGATTTGCCCAAATAATAGGCAGCACGGTTTACAATACGAGTCGCTACCTCGTCGCCTGCTTTCGCAGCGTCAAGGACGTCCTTTGCCATAATATCTTCTACGGATGAAAGCGATGTGCGGTCGCCGCGTTCTACAGCGTCCTTCGCCATACGAATAATACCGGTTGCAGAGGATACCGTTTCCAAGCAGCCCATTTTGCCGCAGCCGCATTGAATGGCCTCAAGATCAGGCACGATTGCCATATGACCCAGCTCGCCCGCCATCCCCATATATCCTTCTACGATTTTGCCTTCTATAATAATGCCGCCGCCTACGCCTGTTCCGAGCGTATAGCATACGCAGTGTCCAATTCCTTTGCCCGCTCCGCCCCAAGCCTCGCCTAGTGCCGCCACATTCGCATCATTGTTAACTTTAACCGTCTTATTGAGCTCTTGCTCCAAATACGCTTTCAAATTGACGTTCTCAATTTTCAGGTTTGGCGCAAATTTCACAATACCGTTCGGAATATCCAAGAAGCCGGCAATGCCTACGCCTACACCGTCTACTTGCTCCCATGAAAAGTCGGATTCTGTTACGATTTGCTGCGCGTATTTTGCGATATTTTGAAGGATAGTGTCCGTTCCTTTACTCGCTTCCGTCGGCCCTTCATACGTGTGGAGCAACTGCCCATCCGCATTGCAAATGCCTACCTTAATTGCTGTTCCGCCGACATCGACTCCAACGTAAATCTTTTCAGACATCACTAGTCCACCTCATCAATATGTTAATCTTCTCTGTAACACTATAAGCGACCTTTATCCTCTGGTCAAGATAGATGAATACGGGTAAAAGGGGCATTCTTGGCTATTGAAAAGGCTATACCTTCAAGCGTCGCGCTCTGCCGGTATAGCCCTTTCTCTATCTTATGTTGCTTATTCGGCAAGTATTAAAGCGATTGGCTCCAGTCATGCGTCACGGTGCCCTCGAGGAATCTCTCGCAATCAAGAGCCGCCATACAACCGCTGCCCGCTGCTGTAATCGCTTGGCGGTATTTGCTGTCTTGTACATCGCCGCAAGCGAATACGCCTGGTACGTTCGTTTCGGAGGTGCCCGGCTTCACGACAATGTAGCCATTATCATCCGTGTCAATTTGGCCGTTTAGGAACTTTGTATTAGGCGTATGCCCAATTGCAATGAAGATACCGTCTGTTTCGATAACGTCTTCTTCGCCCGTTACATTGTCACGGACCTTAAGTCCAGTAACGCCCATGCCCGTTGCGACAACCTCAACCGGCGTACGGTTTAGGCTCCAGCTGATTTTTTCGTTCTCGCGAGCGCGGTCCTGCATAATTTTGGAGGCACGCAGCTCATCTCGGCGGTTAACCAGCTCTACGTTCGTTGCAAAGCGGGTTAGGAAGCTTGCTTCCTCCATCGCGGAGTCGCCGCCGCCGACAACGATAATTTTCTTGCCACGGAAGAAGAAACCATCGCAAGTTGCGCAAGTGCTGACTCCTTTGCCGACATTGTCTCTCTCGCCAGGAATTCCGAGGTATTTAGCCGATGCCCCTGTGGAGATAATGACGCTCTCGCCCACAATTTCACCTTGGCCTTCAACCTGAAGCTTGAAAGGACGCTCGGACATATCCACGCTGTTAACCCAACCCGTAATAAACTTTGCGCCGAAACGCTCCGCTTGCTTGCGCATGTTCGCCATGAGCTCTGGTCCCATAATGCCTTCCGGGAAACCAGGGAAGTTCTCAACCTCAGTCGTAGTCGTCAATTGCCCGCCAGGCTCAGGTCCTTCAATAATAAGCGGGTTCATATTGGCGCGTGCCAAGTAAATAGCTGCTGTAAGTCCGGCAGGGCCGGTACCGATAATAATGGATTTGTACATCGTCTTTCACCTCGTAAAAGTTTATTCGTCCTGCGCTTCCTGCGTCGAGAAGACAGAGCTCATCGACTTCATCTTTTCTTTGATACCGCATACCTCGTCAATCAGCTTGACGTTCTTGCTGACTGTCGCGATCGACGTTCCATACCTAACCGAGACTTCATGGTACGAGATCGACCTCCGGTGCATCTTGGCCGTCAAATATTCCAAAGCAGCTGCCCAGCCCTCAGGCTTCGCAAGCTTAGGGACATCCGGATACACGCGTGATAGAAACTCTACCCATAAGGTCATTAAGTCATGCTGCTGCACCAAATCGTATTGCTTGCTCATGCGGGAAAGCGCCGTTTCCACAACAGCCTGCCACTTGTCTTCCCAAACAGGAAGCCGCGAAGGAACCCGGTTAGGCTCAATGACGGTTTCTTTTCCTTCCAGGAAGATCGGCAACGGCTCTTGCACGCCCATGGTTCGAAGCACGAAGATGGCAATGCGCTTCAGGTAGTCATCCTCGTCCCGTTCTAGCAGGAAGGTTTGGAGCACATCCTTCACTTCGCTGTCCGCGATCATGCCTAAAGCCTGAATGACCTGTAGCTTCGTATGCTGGTCGCCATGGCGCAGCGCCCAGAAAAACGATGACCGAACGAGCGGGTCACGTTTAAGATGATCGGGAATGCCATCTGAGGATTTCTCCCACAGCTTGAATTGCTCCTCGAATGGCAAATGATAGTGATAGCTGATCGATGCCGTCATCTCTCCGCCGCGCAATAGCTCTAGCTGCTCCATATAATAATGGGGTATGCCCGATTTGGGGTCCAGCTTAATCGTCTGCTTCCATAGCCGTTCCGCTTCCTGCAAGCGTCCGATATTGCAAGCGGCAACAGCCGCATAATGATATAAGCTCGGATCCTGCGTCAGCTCAGAGTCTTTCAGAAGCCTTGTAAAATGCTTGTAAGCAGCTCCATGCTCTCCTAAGATGCCCATAGTCGTTGCCAGTTTAAACACATGCTCCTGATGAAACGGTACCGTCTTCGTAAGCAGCTCGACAAGCGGCCGCAGGCTTGCTTCGTCGTTCTTATGCTGATAGAAGATGGCGAGGTTGCAAAGCGCGTGGAGATTGCCCGCTTCAAGCTCAAGCACCTCATGAATGGTATCCATCGCCTTGTCGAACATGCCCATATAATAATAAGCCAGCGCCAAATTGTTGCGGGCAGCAAGGAAGTCCGGCTGTCCCTCAATAATTTTCTCTAGAATACGCACAGCCTCAGTGAATTTGCCTTCCTCCAGCAGAGTGCGGGCCAAATCATGCTCAACCATGCCTTCGCGCGATTTAATATTCGTCAGACGCGTCGGGCGCTCCAGCTCATAATGCAGAAGATCCATCATATCCTCTGCCTCATCTAGGAACTGTCCTTCCGAATCCTCTTCTAAATATCGTATAAGCGAGCCTTCGGCCGCTTCATATTGTTCCATATTCGCATAATTGTTCGCCATATAGAAATGGCATTCCGTCATCGTCGGATCAAGCTCATCCACAATCCAGCCCAGAATCCGGTTGGATTCCTCATAATTGCCCATTTCCGATAGGATGCCGGCCATATTGCAATGGTTTACCGGATTATCCGGCTCGTATTCCACGGCGCGACGAAAATATTTAAGTGCCTTGTCATAATGGAATCGATCTAGTGACCGAACCGCACGTTCGAAAAAAAACGTGGCGTCCCATTGAACCGGTATGACTTTCGTCTGTTGATCTACGGCAACACGTTTCTTCCCTTTCACTGGCAAGGCACCTCCCGTTACTTCCGATTTTCTACGATTATACCATAGCCATACCTTTGAGAACATGAAAGAATATGTGGGAAAATCGCGGACAGCAAATACGCCACCCGCGATTTCCCGCGTCCTTGCTATTCAATTCATGCAATCGGCATTCCTGAATGAGCGCTTATACGCCGTTGTTTTTGAACAAAGTACTGATGGAGCCGCCCTCCAAAATGATGCGTGTTGCTTCTGCAAGCAGAGGGGCAACCGATAGCACCTTAAAGCGTTCCGGCGTCGATTCCGGCAAGCTGATGGAGTCCGTAACGATAACCTCTTTAATATTAGGATGATCCAAACGCTCAATGGCTGAGCCGGAGAATAGCGGGTGCGTTGCGCATACGTATACATCCTCGGCGCCGCGCTCCTTCAAGCCCTCCACAACGTTTACGATTGTTGAGCCCGTATCAATCAGATCCTCAATGATAATAGGCGTCTGACCTTCGACATCCCCGATTACGTGTGTAATAACCGATTCGTTGTGCGCTGGGCGTTTCTTGATCATAATCGCGAACGATGTATCCAGGTAGTTCGCAAGCTTCTCTGCGGTTGAAGCACGTCCTGCATCCGGCGATACGACAACCGGGTTCTTGATGTTCTTTGTCTTCAAGTAATCGCTGATGAGATCAAGCGCCGTCATATGATCGACCGGAATGTTGAAGAAGCCTTGAATAGCTGGAGCATGTAGGTCGATTGTGATTACGCGGTTCGCTCCAACAGTCGTGAGCACATCCGCCAGCATTTTCGCTGAAATCGGCTCCCGTGGCGCTGCTTTGCGCTCCTGACGCGCATAGCCGTAATACGGCATGATGATGTTGACCGTTCTTGCGGATGCACGCTTCGCCGCATCAATCATAACGAGCAATTCGACAAAATGCTCGTTGATCGGATGCGAGAACGATTGCACGAGGAATACATCACAATTCCGAATCGTTTCCTCGTAATGCACATAAATCTCACCGCTTTTGAAACGGGACATCTTGATCGCGCCTAACGTCAGACCAAGCTCTGCACTAATTTTCTGAGCCAATACCGGATTAGACGAACCCGAAAAAATACGCACCTTGTCGCTTAACATGATACCCTCCTGAGCGTTAAAACCAATTAATTTTACGGAACAAGTACTCGTCCTTGTCGGATCATTCGACAAAGCTTGTTTGATCTTCTATATTATACATGTAATTTACGATATTTCAAAAATCAATCATCACTAATTTTCGACAATTAAATGTCGCCAGCTGCTTATATCCAACTTCTCTCAGTACGGAGTAGGCTTGATCCAAGTATTGCCCGAGTCTTTCCGGTTGATGAGCATCCGATCCTACGGTGAGCGGAATGCCTAACTCAAGCGCATATTCGAGCATTCTGCGGCTTGGGAACATCTCTGCGGCAGGCGTGCGCAGACCCGATGCGTTAAGCTCAATGGCCATCCCGCTTCGCTTGACCGCTTGAAGCGCCGCATTCTCCAAGTGGGTTACATCCTCCTCCGGCTTGAAGCCGAAGCGTTTGATCACGTCGATATGCCCAATATAATCATAAAAGCCGCTCGCCGCCGCTTTCCCTACAGCAGCGTAATACTGTTCGTAAACGGCCATGCGGTCACGGCCTTCCCACCCTGCCGTTTGCCGGAAATCGGTAATGTCCCATTCGCCAAGAAAGTGAACGGAGCCAATGACATAATCCCATGGGTAGGCATTCACGATTGCTTCGATCTGCTGCTCGCAGCCCTCGATATAATCGCCTTCCAAGCCTACCCGAATGTCGATCTGCCCCTTGTACTTTTCCTTGAGCGCTAGGCACTCCTCTACGTATCGGGGCAGCTCCTCCATTGGCATGGCCATCTCCGGATAATACGAAGCAGGGTCAACGTGGAGCAGCGGCATATGATCGGAAAGGCCGAGCTGCACGAGTCCGATCTCTATTCCCTTCCGTACGTATTCCTCCAGCTCGCCTACGGCGTGGCCGCAACGGGCATGATGGGTATGGTAATCGATAAACATGTGCGTACCGGCCTTTCTTTCATTATTTGAAGATAAGCGTTCGCTATCTCATTTTGTTCGTTGTCTTTTTCCCATGACGGCTATGGATTTCGCTAATTACATCATCAAGCGGCAGCCCTCTCTCGCGAAGCAGCACCATCAAGTGGAAAATCAGATCGCCGACTTCGCTTCTCAGCTCATCGTTGTCTTTATTTTTGGCGGCGATAATGACCTCAGAAGCTTCCTCGCCGACCTTTTTCAATATTTTGTCCACGCCTTTGTCGAACAGATAAGACGTATAAGAGCCCTCAGGACGCTCCGCATAGCGCTCAGCTATCGTGCCTTCCAGCTGTCCCAGCGTTCCGAAACGGTCCGCAGCCGGTGCTGCATCGCTTGTGGAAGCTGCTGCGTTTCCGTTCACCTCAACATGGTTGAAGAAGCAGCTATAGCGGCCCGTATGGCAGGCTGGACCTTTTTGATCAACCTTTACCAAAAGCGTGTCGCCATCGCAATCGTAGGCCAAAGAGACAATGCGCTGCGTATGTCCGCTTGTCGCGCCTTTATTCCACAGCTCATTGCGCGACCTGCTCCAGAACCAAGTCACGCCCGATTCTACCGACAGCTGCAGCGACTCCTTGCTCATGTATGCCATCATAAGCACTTCTTTGCTTTGCGCATCCTGCACGATTGCAGGAACGAGCCCCGCTTCGTCCCATTTAATGCTTGAGCTCAGATCGTTTAAATTGAATTCCGTCATCGTACTTCTACTCCCTTTAACCGCAAATCGTCTTTCACTTCACGGATCGTCATTTCTTTATAGTGGAAAATCGTTGCAGCAAGAGCAGCATCTGCATTAGCTTGCTTGAATACATCGTTGAAATGCTCGATTCTTCCCGCTCCGCCTGAAGCGATAACCGGAATGCCCAGCGATTCGGAAACCGCCTTGGTCAGCTTAATATCGAAGCCATCCTTCGTACCGTCGGCGTCCATGCTCGTCAGCAGAATTTCACCCGCGCCAAGCCTCTCCACCTCGCGAGCCCATTCTAGAGCTTTGATGCCCGTTGTTTTGCGTCCACCGTGCGTATAAACTTCCCACTCGCCCCACTCCGCATTAAACTTTGCGTCTATGGCAACCACAATGCACTGCGAGCCGAATTTGCGGGAGCCCTCCTGCACAAGCGCAGGATTAACGACGGCTGCAGTATTAATGCCGATTTTGTCAGCGCCCGCACGCAGCAGCCGTTTCATGTCATCGACATGGGAAATGCCTCCGCCTACCGTGAACGGAATCGTAATTTCACCAGCCGTCCGTTTGACGACCTCGATCATGGTTGCGCGGCCCTCTACCGAAGCCGAGATGTCCAAAAAGACAAGCTCATCCGCGCCTTCCTTGTCATAGGTAGCCGCAAGCTCGACGGGATCTCCGGCATCGCGCAAATTTACGAAGTTCACGCCTTTCACAACGCGGCCATCCTTCACGTCCAGGCATGGAATAATACGCTTCGCCAGCATGTTTCCCTCTCCTTTTTTCCCCGATAAACGGGCTTCAATATATTATCCATCCTATAAATAACGAGATTATGACTGCTCGTTTTTCGTCAGCGCAAGGAAGCTGCCTAGCAGCTGCATGCCCAGATCTCCGCTTTTCTCAGGATGGAACTGCATGCCGAATACGTTGCCGCGCCCGACAATAGCCGTTACCTGCTGGTAATAATCCGTAGTCGCAAGCAGATCGGAGGCCTGCTCCACCTTCGCATGGAAGGAGTGGACAAAATAGACATGGCCTTCAGTCAAACCATTAAATAACGGCGATTGCCCTTGAAGGAACGACAGCTTGTTCCAGCCCATATGCGGAATTTTGTAATCTCCCGAGAAGCGCACAACCTTGCCGGGCAAAAGATTCAGCCCCTCATGCATGCCGTACTCCTCGCTCGCAGTGAATAGCAGCTGCATGCCAAGGCAAATGCCGAGCATCGGCTTTCCTGATGCAGCGTAAGCCTTCGCTACCTCGTCAAGCTTCGTCTCGCGCAGGTTCTGCATCGCATCGCCGAAAGCCCCAACGCCCGGCAGGATTGCGCCTGCTGCTGCAGCGATTGTTGCCGGATCATCGGTAATGACCGCCTCATAGCCCAGACGCTCTACCGCTTTGCTTACGCTGTGCAGATTGCCCATGCCGTAATCGATAATCGCGATCATGCTATAGCACTCCCTTCGTCGAAGGTACTCCTTGCACGCGCGGGTCAATGCTCGTCGCTTCATCCAGCGCACGTCCAAGCGCTTTAAATACCGCCTCGATCATGTGGTGCGTGTTTTTGCCGTAGTGCACAATGACGTGGAGCGTAATGCGGGACTCCAGTGCCAGCTTCCAAAGAAACTCATGAACAAGCTCCGTAGAGAAGCTGCCTACCTGTGCAGAAGGGTACTCCGCGCGGTATTCGAAATGCGGACGGTTGCTCACGTCGATAATAACCTGTGCAAGCGCCTCATCCATTGGTACGAATACGCTGGCATAACGTTTGATCCCGCGTTTGTCGCCCAGCGCCTCGCGAAGCGTCTGGCCGATGCAAATGCCGATATCCTCTACCGTATGGTGATCGTCAATGTCAATATCTCCGCGCGCTTCAAGCTCCAGGTTGAACTGGCCGTGCTTCGTAAACAAATCAAGCATATGGTTCAGGAAAGGGACATCCGTTTCGATTTTCGTCTCGCCCGTTCCATCCACTGCAAATGTAAGCTTAATATCCGTCTCATTCGTCTTGCGTGCTACCGATGCTTCGCGTACCCGATTTTGATTTTCCGACACTTTCATTCCTTCTTTCTCCGTTAAGTTTAGTTTTGATGTTGATCTAAGTATTTGGTGCTGCTTTGGAAGCTAGCTTGTAGGTGCTGTATTGCGGTTTGTGCAAGGAAACCGCTTTGTTGCTACCGTTTGAATGCTGCGTTTTAGTTTTGGGCAATAGAAACGGCTTTTCTACTAGCTCTGATGCTGCGTTGTAGCTTGTATAGAAAAACTATAGAATAACCAATTTGCTACTTGCTTCCGGTACTACGTTGCAGTTTGCGCATCAGAAACCTCATTGCTATTTGCTACCTATACTACGTTGCAGTTTGTGCAATAGAAACCACTTGTTTCTACCCGTTCGAATGCTACCCCTGGTCGAACAACAATTTAAGCAGCACGTAAACCAGTAAAGCCGTGTACAACTGACCATACACGGCATTTGGGGTTGTTCCAAATAGCTGCGGTACGTTCAGGTGCTGCTTGATCCAACGAAAAAACACTTCAATCTGCCACCGTTTCTTATACATCGCGGCAATGTTCTCAGCCGAAGGCCTGTGTAAATTAGTTGCAAGAATGACTGGATTGCCCTGTGGGTCCTTTAGGATCACAACCCGAAAACGGTTTTTTGAGAGGGTTGCCTTTTTCCCTAGTTGGCAAGTCAAGTCCTGTTCAATAGAACCAGCAAGCGGACGTTTGCGTATCCGAAGAACAGGTTTATGAAAGTGTGTGTTATCTCTAAGCCTAATTACAAAATATTGATGTTGATCCATATACTCATCAAACCGTTTATGCTTGCCATACGCACGGTCTGCCACCAAAATGAAACGGTTATCCAGCACGTCTTTACAACTCGAAATGTCGGGGCTATTCCCAGTTGTCTCTGTCACTTTATGCAACTGAGCGGTATCCGCAATAAGTGAAACATGGAGTTTTATCCCTGCTTTTTCGGCTTTTAGTGGTGCCCAGGGCAGTCGTTCTTTACCTGTTGTTATCTTAGTCGAATCGACAACAAGCAACTGCTTCGGGATACGCAGACGGCGTCGCGCTGAACGATTGCATTTCTTTATCATCAAACTAAGCAACTGCTTAAACAGCTCAAATGGAACCTCTTTGGCTTTCTTCGAGATGGTGGAATAGTTCACTCTTTCAAGCCCGGAGAAGGGCATGCGTTTCTCTCCGTCCCGGTAGCCRTCCCACTGCTGAAGAGCCGCTTGGGATAAAAACAGAAAGAGATCATAYACCGTGAATTTTCGCGCAGAGTCCACGTAGCCAACCTGTTCTATGAAGGGAAGCACTTCTGCTTTCGGTAAAATAGTTTGCAGAATATTCGATAACCTAGTAGACTTTTTCATGAGGTCGCCTCGTTTCGGATGTTTGTAGGGGTACAAACAGTTTACCGAATAGGCGGCCTTTTTTCATTCCATTTTTTGGTTAATCAACAGACCTGAGACCTG